>VAZV01000214.1 GCA_005884765.1 Alphaproteobacteria bacterium | reverse complement strand
GGTGTTGATCCTGATCGCGTCGTTGGGGGTATATTAGAAGCGCTGCATCGCGAATTTGGTGCGGATGCTCGCATGCCTCTCCAGGCTATCGTCTTCTCCGCGACTAA
The DNA here is from genome assembly GCA_005884765.1 of Alphaproteobacteria bacterium. Taxonomy (GTDB): domain Bacteria; phylum Pseudomonadota; class Alphaproteobacteria; order Rhizobiales; family Xanthobacteraceae; genus Bradyrhizobium. The sequence goes on along the minus strand of VAZV01000214.1, from coordinate 18,002 downwards.
GCCTCAGTAGTGATCTTCATGGTGGTGAGAACGGTGCAATATATGTTCTGCGATCTTAGCATAACAACAGCGGTTCACGAAAGCGGTAACTTCCGCATAGGGTCAATCGCGTCGATTTGACTGTGCGCCGATGACTTCCGGTCTACCCCGATAAGCAGACAATCTCAGAGCCCGTCGGCACTTCGCATTCGTGCCAGCAAGGGACTCATGCGGTGCAGCAATACGCGCTGTTATTCGATCCCCTTGGATGGTCAGGTCGAGCGCCTTCGCAAATCGTAAGATTGAAATGAGCGCATATCTTGTCGGGGAACTCCTCCGGAAGGTCGGAAGGATTGGTACCTCTAACGATCTTATCGACATATTTCGTGGACTGCCTGAAAAGCTCGTCAAGATCAGGTCCACAAGACATTAGGTTGCCGAACTCCATCGCCCCACCCTTGGAAGACCACAAGGAGAATATATTGCTGTTGGTGCATGGCTAGCGCAACTTTGCTGAAACGAAGAGTTGGATGGCTAAAAAGGGGAATTGGACTCTCATCGGCACCCCGCTTAACCTGCTCCATCGCTTGCGTATCAAGTCATTCGCGCGAGTTTTCGAAGAATCGCGCACCACAATCAACTGACCTCTCTATGGAGGAAGAGCCATTTCCAACACGCTCGCTCTTCAAAACTTAAAGAATATCTCCCGATCGATGATCAAGCGATCGATCAGACGGCGGATCGTCGCCATTGCTGTTGGGTTGATCATCCTGATGGTGGCAACGTCTGTCCTGTCGATGGTGATGGTTGGGCGGGTAGGCCATCTGCTCGATGAACTGACGGCAAGGTACATTCCGGCAAACGGGCATTTGATGAGAGCCAATATCCTGTCGCTTGAACGGGCCCTCGCGCTTCGCCGTATGGTGATCGCAAAAATGCAGGAGCCGCCCGATGAGACCGGATATAAGTTTCAAAAGCAGCTCTACGATGCAAAGGATGCCGAAGTCGACAGCGAGGCGCAAGCTGCGCGCAAGCTCATCAATGCGATCATCGACGACACGAGTACACCCTCGGATAATGCGGCGCTAGCGCGCATCGACAGCCGGATTGACAGCTTGATGAGCGAATCCCGCCAGCATCTTGAGCAGGAGTCAGAGGATCTGCTCTCAGAACTTGATGCGCGAGATTTCTCAGCAGTGAGACGCAGCCTTGCGCGGGTTGACTCGCTCCGCGACCAGCTCAACGAAAAAATCAACGCCGTTCGAACTGAGATGCTTAAGGTGAGCTATCGCGCCATCGCAACGATCAGATCGGAGCAGACTCAGGCGGTCTTGATCTCAGCGATCGTGACGCTCCTGGCCGCGATTGTCGGATTGATTTTCGCCAACCTTGTCAGCGGCGGAATCATTCGCTCCGTCAGGCAATTGTTGGAGGGTACGCGGGCGGTCGAAGCGGGCCAGCTCGATCAATCAATCGAGGTAATGGCGGTCGACGAAATTGGACAACTGGCAGCCGCCTTCAACCGGATGGTTGTGCAGCTGCGCGACAACCAACGCATCAAGGAAACGTTTGGCAAATACATCGATCCGCGCGTCGTGGAAGGGCTCATCGACCGCCCGACCTTAACCGCAGCCGAAGGTCAGCGCCGGGTCATGACGGTGCTGTTCTGCGACCTCAAAGGATTTACCAGCCTGAGCGAAGGCATGACGCCGCAGGGGCTGGTCAAGGTCATGAACCGCTACCTTTCAATCATGTCCGAACCGATCCGGACCAATCGGGGGATCATCGATAAGTATATCGGCGACGGCATCATGGCCTATTGGGGGCCACCGTTCGTTGACGAGGCTGATCATGCCCGCTTTGCATGTCTCGCCGCCATTGAAATGATCGAGCGCATCGCGGCGTTGCGTCAGGAAATTCCCGAATTGCTTGGTGTGCGCGGCACTCCCATGGAGAAATGCGACCTGAGGATCGGCGTTGCGACCGGCGAAGCGCTGGTCGGCAGTATCGGCTCTGATGTCATGATGAGCTATACCGTGATGGGCGACGTGGTGAATCTTGCCTCACGTCTGGAGGGCGTGAACAAGACCTATGGCACCCGCAATCTCGTCTCCGAGAGAACAATCGCCGGGGCGGGCGCAGCACTTGAGGTTCGAGAGATCGATCGGGTCGTGGTGGCGGGGCATACCCATTCAGAAATCATTTTTGAGATTCTTGGACGCAAGGGTGAGCTCACGCCACAACAATTGTTATCACGGGATAAATACCTGGAAGGGCTGGCAGCCTACCGCGAGCAACAATGGGACGAGGCGCTTCGTGCGCTTAACGAGTCACTTGGGACCATACCCGACGACGGACCGTCAATGGCTCTCCTCAAGCGCGTCGAAAGCCTCAAAGCAAATCCCCCATCCCGAGATTGGGATGGGGCGTGGCGCATCGACAAATAGTTGCCGAGGCGGCTCTCTATGGAGGCAATGTCTCAGATGGGGTCATCCGCGTCAATTTGGTCGTCGGCCGACTACTTCCGGTCCTCCCCTAGAAACGGACATCGTCAGGTCCGGTCGCCGTCTCTCAAAGGTGCCATAGGCGGACATCAGCAACGACACATCTTGCAGCCGTGCACTTGAGGTTTTTCCCGCACGATTTCTGTATCTCAGTCGACCCCTTGATCAAGAAAACGCAAATGTCGACAAGGTAAGAAACATTTTCTGATGCTGCTAACCGCCGCAATCTCAACCCTCCCATAGGGCAACTCTCCAATCACGACATGGCTCGCCGATCCAGAAGTAGCCCGGCCGTGCCGTGAACCCATGCGATGTCTGCCTCATCGAGACAGATGGCAAAACTGCCAAACATTTGCGTGATCGGGAAATATCCAGACTCCAATCTCGGTCTTCCTTTTAGAGACGGACATGCCTGCGCTGGCGCGAGGCTCAATCAAGGAAGCGAACGATGAAGATCACATACCTTCTGGCGGCGCTACTGCTTGTGCCATCTTTCGTGACCCAAGCCACGACTGTGCGCACCAGCAAAAACGGCAATCGAGCGCATGTCGGCACTCGACTGGCAGTTCGCAGTCGACTGCAGGGATACAGGATCGAAGGCCGCGAGATAATAGCTCCGCCCTGGAGCTTCGCCTGCATGAACGACCAAGGCCCACGACAATGTGACGAGCCCATGTGGGTCTATGGGAGCCCCGACTATCTCGCGCAATTTAAGAATGCTTTCTGACATTGACCCGCGCGTAAAGCCACCCGAGGAAGAAAACATGAAACTCACAACAATAGCATTGGCCTCTGCGTTCGCGCTCTCCAATACATTCGCGCTTGCAAACACAGTTCGTCATGAGCCGAGCGTCAGGACCTATCACTTGCATAAGGGTATACCGCTGGTCAGATCAGGTTTTTCGCATCCGAACTGCGGCAATCCAAACGGTCCAACCAGTGTGTCCGCGGGCGGGTTGATGTGGAACGGAAGGAGCGCCTCCGAGTGGGGCGGCGGCTAGGAAGAGGTGATCTGCCATACCTGCCACGGCTCTCCGGAACTCAGGGCGGCGGCGGCTACGAGCGCCGCCTCATTCGATTACCTCGTCGGCGCGGCCGAGCAGCGATAGCGGCACGGTGAGTCCCAGCGCCTCGGCGGTCTTCAGATTGAAAAACAGCTCTACTTTGGTGGATAACTGCACCGGAAGGTCACCCGGCTTCTCACCCTTGAGTATCCGACCGACGTAGAGACCTGCTTGGCGATATGAATCGATAATGCTGCCGCCATAACTCATCACTCCGCCGGCAGCAGTGAATTCGCGATACTGATAGATTGCGGGTATTGCCAGGCGAAGTGAAGTCGCGCCTAATTTTTCGGCTCGGCTGGTGAAGAATGGATCGGTACCGATTACCAGGGCGCCGACGCCCGAGGCGGGCAGACTTGCGAACGCGGCCTCCAGCTCTTCGTCGCTGCGCGCGTACACCACCTGCAGCTCAAGCCCCAACGAGCTGGCCGCCGCCTGAACGGTCGGCACAACGGATTTGGCCAGCGGATTAGTCGGATTGACGAGAAGCCCTGCGATTTTCACATTGGGCATCAACTCATGCATCAGTTCGAGCCGTTTTGGCGCTGTCTCGACGTTGATGTGGGCCGCGCCTGTAAGATTCCCGCCGGGTCGGTTCAGGCTATCGACAAGTCCTGTCCGTACGGGGTCACCACCGATTGCGAAGACAACCGGTATCGTCGTCGTTGCAGGTTTCAGCGCAAGCGCGGCCGGCGTGGTGGCCGCAACAATCACCTGCATCTGACGACGGACCAGATCGGCCGCCAGCGCTGGTAGACGGTCATACTGCTCGTCGGCCCAGACGTATTCAATTTTTACGTTCTTGCCTTCGACAAAGCCTGCCTCGCCAAGAGCTATTCGGAATGCTGCAATCATAGGCGCATAGTCACGCGACGATGCACCGCTGAGCAATCCGATCGCAGGCATAACCTGCTGCGCTCCTGCGACGAACGGCCAGACTATGGCCATTCCGCTCAGGGCCGCGATGAACTCGCGCCGTTGCATGTGTCCTCGCCTGCGCTGTGTTCCAAGCCTAGCACTTTGCGATCGGGCGACGAGTGGGAAATGGCACTCAATCGGCCGCAGGATTTTGAAGTCCGGTGTCCGTGTAGGGTCAAAAGCGACGTTTTGACTGTCAGCCGATGACTTCCGGTCTACCCTGGTGAACAGACATTCTCATCATCTGTCGGCGTGTCTCAGAGTGCCCATCAGCCGACATCTGCTCCGCAGCCAAGAGCATCTTCATTTCGATGAATTCGTCGGCGCGCCCGCAAGTAGCGGGATCGGCAGACCGTCGCTATCGGCACTGCCGAGATGTTATATCGAAGGCAACCCAGAAATGGCGCCATACTCCAGCTTCAGGAAACTGCTAGATTTCCCCTTTTTGGAGTTCGTTAGATCGTGCTTCGGCACGAGGCCATCCTACGTGGAGAAGGCCATGAGAATTGCTATCGCTTCATTGTTGCTGGCAATGACGCTCCGATTGGGGGCGGCCGTGGGAATTATGCCTGCTGCCGCCCAGACATTCACTGAATTCATTCTACCCACCGCCGCCAGCCGTCCGTCCGCAATCACGACTGGGCCAGACGGCGCGCTGTGGTTCACCGAGTTTGGGGGCAAGATCGGGCGGATCACGACCCAGGGGAGCATCACCGAATTCCCGATCAAGGGCGATGGCATTTTGCATTCCATCACAGCGGGGCCTGACGGCGCGCTGTGGGTCACTGAGTTCACGTCGAAGAAGATCGGGCGCATTCCGACAACCGCCACGGCTGAAAACTTAGAACTGATCGAATTCACACTCCCTGGGTCGCCTGCACCGTTTGGCATCACGACCGGGCCAGATGGCGCGTTGTGGTTCACCGAAGGGATTGGAGGCAAAATCGGGCGGATCACGACTACCGGCGTGGTCACCGAATTCACGATCCCCGCGGCCAAGAGTGGAGAGATCGCGGCTGGACCAGACGGCGCGCTGTGGTTCACATATGTTCGTGGCAAAATCGGGCGGATCACGACCACCGGCGCGGTCACCGAATTCACGATCCCCCCGGAGAACAGTAGCGCCGGGGGTATCACGACTGGGCCAGACGGCGCGCTGTGGTTCACCGAATCGGTTAGTGGCAAAATCGGGCGAATTACCACCGATGGCAAGATATCCGAATTCGCTCTTCCCAATCCCCATGCCCAGCCGTGGGGCATCACGACGGGGCCCGACGGTGCCTTGTGGTTTACCGAAGCCAGTTGCATTCGCGAGCCAGGTTCGCGCTGCATCGTTGGCAACAAGATCGGCCGGATCACGACCACCGGTTTAGTCACCGAATTCACGATCCCCTCGGACGGTAGCGGACCCCACAGCATCACGACTGGGCCGGACGGCGCGCTGTGGTTCACAGAGTACTATGGGAGCAGGGTCGGACGCTTGGTGCTTCCTTGATCGTCCCTTGGTGGCACTAGTTCTCGTAAGCATCCAACAACGACTGAGGAGCCGCATGGATGATCCCATGCTCATCTGCCGCTGGTCAGCTTGGGGTCATTCGCGTCGTCTTGACCGTGGCCCGACCACTTCCGATCCGCCTCACTCGATAACCGGACATTCTCACCGCCCGCCGGCATGGCTCAAAGTGCCAATAGCCGGTGAGTTGAAGCGAAGCCTGCCGAACGAGTGTCCGCGCAAGTGATGCACTTGGGAGAATCAGGATCGCCGCTTTACTTTTTGTTTTAGCGCGCGTTTTTTCAAAGTCGCCGTCATCCTACGTTTTAGCGCCGTAACTGCCGTTGCAGTTTTTGCTTGTTCGTTGAGATTTTCTTTAGACCGTTCCAGCCTCGTCGTATTCATGTATTGCGTCCCCGCAATGATCTACCCTTCATAAGCTTTCGACTTCGAAGGGTAAACCTCTTGACTATTCTGAAAATGCCTTGCAGTCCGCTTAGGCCGACCTTCGCTGCGTCTTCGCGCTTTTCGAAAGAAATTCCGTGAAGCTGGCGGCTGGTATGCTGATCGACAGGACGCATTCCGCTTGGGCTTCGAAACTCCCAACGACCTTGTCACGTTCGACTGTGCTTTCCAAACTAATCAGTTGCAATGATGCAAGTATTTGCTGGACACGACCATCTTTGCCGAAGGGCAGTAGCAGACGCTCCAAGTCAATTGCAAAGCATGCGGAATCGTAAGTTCTAAGAACGGTATAAACAGCACACCCTGTACTGGCGCACTGATCAGACGCGCTCAAAATTGTAGATTGCAATGATGGCGGGGTCACCTCGGCGAGCGTCTTTCCAATCCAACCATCATTGAACGCCTGATCGAGCAGACTTCCACGATACAGCGCGCGAAAATTGTTTTGTCCGTTACTAGCTTCGACTTTCCAGACGACAAGCTGTTTCGGATCATGGACGCGTGGGCCGGGGTCGAAGTCATCGAATAGCGGCAAGCCTTGTTTGGCGAGCCGCGCCCAACATGCCGCTAAACCGCGTTGGCTTATCGACCGAATGCCGTCAACGGTTCCGTTCTCAAAGTGCAATGGTCAAAAACCCCGGCTTGGTGCCGGTATGTTTGAGCTCAACAGCTAACAATTCCTTGATCGACTACCTTAGAACTACGGGATAGCTCGCCGATCCCGCTACGGACAGTTCGGCCGATGCAAGGCTGATCACGAAGCGAACGACGAAAGAGGCCACCAACTGAGGCGGCCCTACAGGTTGCGCTGCACGCTCCAAATGAAGCTGGCCTCCAAAACCGGTCCCTCTTGAGTGCGAACCTCGATTGCCATGTGACGAGAGGGTCGGCCGCGCACCATGTCGCGCGCCATGTCAGCAAGAATCCGCGCCGCTTCTTCCTGAGCCGGCTCAATGTCGGGCAGGTTCATTACTTCTTCGGGGGCACGCGATCACGGCACGCTAAATTGCCAGCGGGTACTTTGTCGGTGCCTGCGCTGGCAGATTGGCAGGTTTCTCGCGTTTGAAGATGTATCGCATCGAGGCGTTGTTGCAGGACAAAACTTCGATGATCACCGCATCGACGGCTACCATTCGTCGTCGTAGATCCACTCCCTTGGGATTCGAGGCCGCGCTCTCGCGTACGGGGACTGAAGCGTCCGCTCGGGCTTGCGCAAGGTCGGAGGCCGCTGCGTCTGAGGCGGTGACGCCTTGGGCAGGTTCTGCTCGGAAACCCTCGCGAGCACGCGTTTTATCTCTTCCTGGCTCGCCTTGAGCTCCTCAATGGCTTTTGAATTCTCGCTGGTTATTTGTTGCTGGTTCGCCTTGAGCTGTTCGATGTTTCGTTCCAAATTTGCGAGATCGCGCGTCATCATTTGCAGCAACTGTGTGTGATCGGCAAGCGCTGCGGCAACTGTCGGCGCGGCGTCTTGCGGTGCGGTCTGAGCCAACGGCGTTGCTTGCGGTGGTGTTGCCTCCGCCGCGGCCACCTGAACGATAGATTGAGCGGGCTGCGCGGGAAGCGGCGCATTTTCCGGCGGCAATGATAGAGTTGAAACGAGCTGCGGCGCCCAACGGGGGAGAACCAACTTGGCCCCGCCGCCATAGGACGACACCAAAACTAGGGCAGCGACAACGATGCACGCCGCCAGGGGCAAGCCGACGAGGGCCCGGAGCGCCGGCCTTATGGGCGGTGATTGCGGGCCAGGTCCGGCCGAAGGTGGGCGCGCGGCGTCGCGCTCCATTTTTGCGAGCTGATCACTCAAACACGCGAGCTCTTCATCCGCGCGCGCGATCTGTTCGTGGGCGTGCGCGAGTTGTTCATCGGCGCGCGCGATTGGGACATTGTGGGGTTCAATTGCTTTTGGAGTGGGTGTGGAGTTCATTGGCGTCTCCCTTTTCCGTCCAATGTCATCCGATGGTGACGGTCGACTATCCGTCGGATCGACCAGCCGCCAACACTCCGCGCAGTCTTGTCCAAAGGATGGCCGTATGAAGGAGAGAATGGCCGTGTGATGGAAGAATATGGGATTACATCGCGATAGCGCTCTGGAATCCGGCGGGCCGCTGCGGTGCAGCCGAACGGCGCGGCGGCTCTCCTCATTAGTCGGCAGGAGGCGCACGCGATCCTGCAGCCCAGGTCAGGTTGCGTAAGGGCGTGCTGCGAATTAGTTGACCGACGTCAACTGTGGCCCGAAGAGCCGACATTCAAGCAGAAGACCGGCAGGTCCGAGTCGGATCAAAAACGGAAGTGGCCCCGCTTGGACGGTCACGTCCGTTCTACCCCTCAAGAACAGACATCGTCAGGCCACCCCGGCATGTCCGTTTCGTGCACTTAGCGGACGATTGCCTTAACTGCCGCACTAGGGCCGTGGCTGACCGCCACCACAGGGAAGCTGGATCAACAGCAATTGCTTGCCTTGCAGACTTGCCGGGAAGCGCCTGGAGCTGATGTTCGGGTCGTGGTGCCTGCGCGAAGACCCTATCGCTACAGTGCAGCAATGCAGGCCAAGGCTTGAAGCTACATCACGAGCAAGTCGAGGCGTTGCGGCCGGTGGATAATGCATTCGGGCAATTGGACCCGAGCAGTAGCAGACATTGAACTTGGTCTCCAAGCACCGGGATCGGCCTGATCGGGTTGGCTGATCACCGCGTTGGATCAAGGTGAAGAACCCGAAGTCGCCGGCCATGCACCGCGCCAAAGATGCGTTCTCATGATCGGTGCGGCCACGCATCGGATCGTTTGGTTCCAGGAATACCTGACCAAGATGGCATATCGTCCGCCGCAGTTTGCAACCGAGCGCCAGACCGAGCAGCTGTTGGAGTTGGCCGAGCGTATCGGCAGCCCGACTCAAATTAGGAACAGAGCCCTCGCAGAGGGTGTTCCGCTGATTTCAGCTGACATTCGCAGCAGGGTGTCCGATTTGTCGTGTACTAGGTCCGCTTGCCCACGCCAGTTGAAACGGTCTCGTGTGCACGCCTCTGGGTGCAGGTCGTGAGAACGAGCGCAAACCGGCTGCACTGCCAGTCAGCGCCGAGCGCGGACTGCCAGTCAGCGCCGAGCGCGGCGCTGGTGGGTGATGTCAGGTTGACCGACAGTAATGCCGCTACCCAGGCAAACATCACGCACGCCGCGATCAGCATCGCTCGCTTGTGGGTCCTTGGATGGGAAATCATGGCCTTAGCTCCTGTACGATGGCCGGAAAAATAAAGGGCAGGCTCCGCAGTCCTTGTGATCGAATTCACATCCTGACCCACAGTTTTCGCTGGTGGCCCGAAGGCGTGCGCGATTGCCGGCACTGGATCAGCGCCGCAGCCGGACTCGCGCACCGGAGCAAACAGCATCTTTATTCGATCACCTCGTCGGCACGAGGCGGGCAGCGTGGGCGGAATGTCAACGCCGAGCGCTTTGGCTGTCTTGAGATTGATGACCAGCTCAAACTTGGTCGGCTGCTCGACGGGCAGGTCGGGGGGCTTCGCGTGCGGCCGCTGCCTGGGTTTGATCTTGATCAAGTTCAGCAGCGTCGCCGCCACGATCATCACCAGGACGCCACCAACACTGAGCGCGATCTGCATCGTCAGCCCCTCCGAGATGTCGAGCAGCGCCAGGTGGCTGGCGAACGTCAGCAGAACGCCGAGGCAGTAGATTGGCAGCGAATTCTGGCCACAGAGAATGGCGCCGCGCATCACCGCCGTCGTCAGCCCTCGCCAATTGCGAGGCACCAACCATACCACCAAAACCGCAAGGGCCAAAAAATGCAGCAGTCGCAATGGATTGAGATTCGATTTCTCCATCGGGTAAAGCAGCGTCAGCAGCGCCTGCGGGACCAGCGCTTCCAGCGGTTTGATGCTCCAGCTCAATGCGATAATAAGGCTGAACACCAGATAGAGAACGGCAGCCACAAGCGCGGTGCGTGAGGTCACCCACAGCCGGGCTCTCTTGTCTTCGATCATCCACCACGCGCCAAGCACGACCAGCAGCTGCCAGGCCAACGGATTGAAGGCCCAGTGGCCGTTCGGCCATGCCGGGATGGTCCAGCCGAAGACGTGCACCAGTGCGTAAAGCAACAGTGACGCGCCGAGCGTTGCGTTCGGCGCTCGCAGCAGCAGCCACAGCAGCGGCGCGAACAAAAGGTGATAAAGCACGAAGAGCGGCAAGACGTCGGTGTTGACGGGGCGGTATTGCAGGATCGCCGCGTGCGCGAGCGTCAAGCCCGGCTGTTCCAACAGAATGTGCGTATTGCTCTCGTCGGCAAGATGGCCGCCGCCTGCGAGGTGAACCATGATAGCGCAGGCGAGCGTGAGCAGCAGAAATGCGACATAAATATCCCAGCTTCGCCACAGCGTCCGGCCGATCAGGCCGGTCCAGCCCCCGCACCGCCATGCCTTGCCGTAGGCCAGCGCGCAGGTTACGCCCGAGACGAACATGAACACTTCCGCGGCATCGCTGAAGCCGTAGTTCCGCAGCGTCAGCCAGCTCCCGATGTTGTTGGGGACATGGTCAAGAAAGATGCACCAGAGCGCGATGCCGCGGCAGGCATCTATTCGCAGGTCGCGGCCCTGGCCTTTCAGCTCCGGCAGCTCGCCGACCAATGGCTTCGGGGTGGCAGTTCGATCATGCATCTGGTTGCCCCATCCGGCGTGCGAGCACGCTTCAAGAGGGACCGAATTTGACAAAAAATATCGCCGGCGCACTGCCGGATCGTGACAACGCCGCAGTCTAGAGCTTCTTCACGCCGAACCCGGCCACGAAAGCTAATGCGATAACGATCATATGGCGGCGCTTGGTAGAACCTCCCAGCGCGTGAGGCTGTCCGTTGACGATCATAGTTCAACGGCACAGCGCGTAAATCAGCCGGAGGTCCACACAGAGAGGTTTCTAGGTCCTATGATCAAGGTACCGTACAGATCTCGGCATCCATTTGACGTCTGTCAGACGCATCATGGACATTTCACCATTGCGCATAGGCGAAGGAGACTCTGAGTCCCGCGACTCTCGTGGTCCGCACTCGCTTTTTCGGTGTCCTACTGTGAGGTGATTACAATTACAGCGCACAACGGCATTCGGCTCCTACCTTGAGTGCCTGACGGTGAACCGCTGGTTGGGCCAAGGACGGAGCATGGACGGTTTCGGGAGCCAGTCTTCCGCCAGCTTCTTCCTCGCCAAAGACCCGAAGGTGGGTGTATGTTTTTTTCATTGGATCTCCGTGCAATGGGATGACGGAGAGCTCTTTATGAAAGTTCTTATTGTCGACGATCATGCATTAATTCGCGAGGCGTTGCACGCTGTTCTGAAACAACTGAAGCGAGAAGCCGTCATATTTGAAGCTTCGAACGGCCGTCAGGCAATGCACATAGTCGAGGAAAATCCCGACATCAGCCTCATTTTGCTTGATATCAATTTGCCTGATCGAGATGGCTTCTCTGTCCTCCGCGAACTGCGTGACCGCGATGCGACCATTGCCATCATCATTCTCTCGTCCTCGGATGATCAAGACACAGTCAAGCGCGCTTTCGAGCTTGGCGCTCTGGGTTTCATCCCGAAAACTACCGAACGTGAGATCATGCTCAACGCTATTAAGTTAGTGTTCTCCGGCGGAGTTTACATTCCCTCGGAGATTCTTGAGGAAACAACGTCTCCGCGGCTTACAAATAAGCTAGCGACGCGCGACTCTCCTAAGGGTCTCGGGTTGACCGATCGGCAGGTTGAAGTGCTTGCGCTCCTGATGAAGGGAAAAAGCAACAAGACCATTGCCAAGACCCTCAATATGGCCGTGCCGACAGTGAAGAACCACATCACGGTCGTTCTCAAGGCGCTCAACGTAACGAGCCGCACCGAGGCAGTAATAAAAGTAGGAAAAATGGGCTGGGAATTGCCGCCGAAATCCGAGTCATAAAGCCGTCCCGGTGTCTCTCCTATCGTCATGATCCCTAAAGAACTCTTGCACGACAGCGCGGAGCCGCATTGGGTCGACAGGCTTGTGCAGCAAAATGTATCCTCTATCCTTGGCGTCACGTAATGGTTCAGGTGCCGTATCGCCGCTGATGAGAATAGCCGGAATTGATGAACCAAACGCCGCATTGATTTGTTCAATTGCTCGGATCCCGGTCTTTCCGCTCGCAAGATGATAATCCGAGATTATAAGATCGGGGCGTTGTTGGCGCTCGGCAAGTCGGATAAGCGCAGCTTCGTCGGATCCGGCGGTAAGGACGGAGTATCCCCATTTGCCAAGCAATCCGCCCGTTCCCTCCAGCACAATTGGAGCGTCGGCAATAACGAGAATTACCTTGCCTTCGACCGCGAAGGTTGCCGGGTGAGGTGAGTCGACGGGCTCGGTAGACGTGACGCATTCATCGGCCATCGGAACGCGGATTGCGAATCGCGAACCTCGGCCCACCGTCGAAGCTAAGTCGATTTGATGGTTGAGAAGTACGCGAAGCCTGTCGACAATGGCCAGGCCGAGCCCCAGGCCGCCGTACCGGTTCCGTTCTGGGGTAGGAAGTTGAAAAAACTCGCCAAAGATATTCCGCTTCTGATCCTCAGGAATGCCGGGACCGCTATCCCATACTTCGATACGCAACATTTCACCGAGCCGACGACATCCGACGATGATCCCGCCCCGCAATGTATAGCGCACAGCATTGGATACCAGATTGAGCAGTATGCGTTCGAGCAGCATGGCGTCGCTCCGCACCCAGGCGTCACTTCGCCTAACGCGTAGACGCAAGCCTTTTTCTCGCGTTGCCTGATCAAACCTCGTCTCAATTTTTTGCAACAGGCGCGCGATCGGGAATTCGGTAATTTTGGGTGTAAGGATCCCAGCATCGAGCCTGGAAATATCCAGGAGCGAATTGAACATTTCATCCATTTCTTTGCGCGTTGCATCGACCCGCTCGATCGTCTTTGTCCTCTCTCCCGATTTGAGCGGCGTGCGCAGCTGTGCAACGAACAGGCCTAGTGCATGTAACGGCTGCCGCAAATCATGGCTTGCCATCGCAAAAAAACGCGATTTTGCTGCATTGGCGAGCTCCAGCTCTTGCGTACGCTCTGCGACCTTCCGTTCGAGTTCGATTTGCGCGCGGCGCAGACTTTCCTCCGCTTTCTTGCGCACCTCGACGTCGGCGCTCAGTAACAAGCTTGGAACGGTAATACTGATCAAGAACATCAACACCAACAGGAATGAAGCGTTGAGATCCGCGGTCGTGAAGGGTCCGCCGCCCGTGAGCGTCCCCCAAATCGTGATGCCCGCAAGCACCAGCGCAACCGTTGCGGTGTCACGTGGACCGCGGCGCAGCGCCGCCCACAACATTGGCAGGATCGCAAGAAAACCCAGTGGATCTCGACTCGGCGTTTGCTCGATCAGGGGGCTGAAAGCAATGAGTCCAACAACCGCCGCTGTTGCGAGGACGCCGACCGTCTCCAAGAATTCGTTGCGGTTGAAAGCATGGTAGTGGCTTGATGCCCAAAGCACGATGACGGGGGCAACGACCAGCGCGCCGGTCACATCTCCCAGCCACCATGTGACCCAGGCGTTCGCGAAATTCGTCCGTTCGATGTACCCGGCGGTTGCCAGGCTAGTCAGTCCAATGCTGGCGCTGATCGGTGTCGCGATCACGACGCAAATCAGAGCAAACTTCGCGACAGAATCTGGCGTCGAAAACGTATTACATCCCCTCGAGCATCGATTGATCAGGTAAGCGCCAACAACCGCTTCAAGCGAGTTACCGGTCGCAATCGCAATTGCGGTGGCAACCGAGCCGGCGGTCGTCGCATTGGCGATCACCGCCGCCGTGAAAATTGCGGGCCAAGTCCGATATCCCCACAACAGCACCGCCGCCAGCGCGACACCCGTCGGTGGCCAAATTGGCGTCGCACTGGGATGAATAGAGGCGAGAGCAAGGCCACCTTTTGCCAGGGCGAAATAGATCACTCCAATTGCGACCAGACCGCCGGCATAGCTAATGCCTCGGCGGAAATTTATCTCCGGCGTTAGTGATCGTGGATCGGACATCGTCGACGCCTGGACTAGGCAGTTGGATCGTCCACCATAACTGACCTTTTGATCTCCTTGATAAAGATCAAAGATCGCTACTTTCCCGATTAGCAAGCGATTGATCGACACCCCTACGTCCGACCGGTGCGACAATCCAAAACTCGGCAAGATGCGCTCAGATCGAATTGATCACCGCAGTCTGCTGACGGACGAAGAGATGGCGCGTGCGATGGAGCATCAGGCAGCCTTGCTGTTCAGGCGTCTTCGTCTCCACGAACCGCATGTTTGGCCGGACAACGGCCCTGCAGATCGCCTCAGCATCAGTGGCACGGAACGCGCCGCCACTGCGCGTCGAGGTATTCGCGCCGCCTCATTTCATCCCGAGCTTTCAGGAGGACGCATCGTACGACGAAGACAGGCCCTCGGAAAGGCCGGATTTTGATTCCGGACAATTACGCCGGCGCACGATCGAAGACATGCTGATCCGCAAGTTCGTGGCTGAAACACCGAACGTTGCACATGCAAAAGTCCAACTCGCACCGGGGCATTCTCCTGCATGGTTGTGGGCACGTCGCGCTGATTACATCCAGTCCAGGAATCTCGACGCAAGCACACTCACAACTGCGCTGAAGGTATTGACGAGCAGTTCGAAACAGTCGGCTCACATAGCTCGGGGCTTTTCAGGTCGCTAGGGATCGGTCGCCTGATGAGATTCAGATATCATCGACGGGCTCACCTCGGGGTTGTCGGCTGTGCCATTTCTGCTACGGGCAAACTATTGAAACGACAGGTGGTGCGAAACATTAACCCCTCCAGCGACTCGTGCGATCGTCTCAAGGTTGCACGCGTTCGAGCCCCGACTTAGATCAGGCGCGCGGCACCGCCTTACCTTCCCCCAGCGCGGTTTCCTCCGTTGAGGCTTTCGAATGCCGGCCGCCGAACACGCGGCCGGCATTCGAAACCCTTCACAGGAACAGACATTCCGGCTAAGTCTATTAGGGGATTCTCCTCGTCACACATCTTATTGCAATACCGACGCCTACGTTCGCGGCGCCAGCAGTGCGGGAAAGCTGAGGGTACGTCGCGCGATAGCCGCGCCAGAGCGCGATCGGGGCGAGAACGCCAAAGAGCGCGCGCTGCGCTACCAATGGCGGCGAACGGAAAACGATCACATCGCTGAACTCCCGTGCGCGCGGCGCGATGCGCAGGTGCCGGTGCGACCTCTCCATGTCCTTGCCGGTGTATTTCTGCGGTCCTCCGGCCGCGCAGCACAGCATCTCGGTAACCAGGGCCCCCACGCGTCTCAGTTTCAGCCCCGCGCATCAAAGCATATCGGGCCGCTGCTGGACTAGGGCCGACTTCCGAGATGGATCAAACTGAGAAGAACTCAGTGCGAGCATATATTTTCCGGGTTGCCCCTCATAGCGGACATACACATCGGTGTTTGACGGCTGCAAAGGCTAGCTCGTCACTCAATGGCGGCGTCACACCGTTCGGTAGCAAGGTGAAAGGATATCCGCGCTACGACCCGGCTTTCGGCGCGAAAACGGCCTAGGTCCTGCCATACCTGAGCAACCCGCACCCACTTCAGCCGATCATGCTCACAAGTTGCGGCAACGGCCAACTTCATGGCCGCTTCTGCCTCTGCGCGACAGTCATACCCCGTGCTCATTCCGCTGATCGTTGCACGGGAATGTAAATGCATTGATGACGGGGGACACGTACAAATACGGTAACCTTAGCCGAGCAGCAATGTTGGGCGGCTTTGCTCGACAGCGGCAGCGCGCATACGGCAACCTGCCTGCTGCTCGACATCCACCTCGGCGGAACTTCGGGCATCGAGCTGCAGCGCCGACTTGCGGCAGCGGGATCGAAGTGCCCTGTCATCTTTATGACGGCGAACGACGACGAGGCCACGCGCAATAAGGCGGTGGACGCCGGTTGCATCGCCTATTTGCGCAAGCCGTTCGCACGGCATGTCTGCTGGATGCCATTGGGAAAGCTGTGGCCTAACCGGCGCGGCCTAAAAGAACGGCGGGTCGTCACGTCCGATAGTTGGGATCAATCGCCCGGTCTCCCTTGATAAACCGACCAAGCTCCTTCGCGGTCTTGAGGTTGATGAACAAACTTGGTCGGCTGCTCAATCGGAAGATCGCCGAGCGTGTGCGCGAGGTATCCCGCCAGCGCCACAGGCGCAAAGGCGGATCATCGTCTCTTGCCCTCGATGCGTCATTGGTGCACACTTCCTAAATCCTGATCATGTCGAGGCGCCCGCCGCGGTGCCGTCGCGCCGAGGCGAATAGCTCAACGCTGGAGTTGACCAGCGGCACGGACTGGCCATGGTTCGATCTCGTGATAACTCAGCTGTATCCCACAGGTGGCGGTATCGGCGCGCCCTCGCGGTGGTCGCAGCGATAGGCTTGGTCGCGGCGATCGCCAGCCTTTGCTTTTTCACCGTGGATAGCGCGGACTACGCGATCGTCACCGATTTCGGCAAGCCGACGCAAGTGATCACTGCGCCGGGGCTCCGGTTCAAGCATCCCTTGCAGAGCGTGCGGACGTTCGACCGTCGCCTGTTCGTCTACGCTTCGCCGCCGAGCGAATTCCTGACTATCGAGAAAACGCCAGTGGTAGCATCCGGCACCATCTTGTGGCGCGTGGCCGATCCGAAGCGGTATTTCGAGACGGTCATCGACAGAAGGGGCGCCGAATCGAGACTCGGCGACATCCTTTCCGCTGAGTTCGGGGCCGCTATCGGGAGCAATCGCTTGGTCGCGTTTGTCTCGACGGATGCCGCAGCATACCGAGCGGATGCCATTGTCGCCGGGATCGCCCGCCGGTGTGGCGCTGTGGCACAGAGGGACTACGGCATCGAAGTCGTCGACGTCCAGCTGCGCGGCTTCGATTTTCCCAAGCAAAACCGGCTCCGCCTCTACGCCAGGATGAAGTCCGAACGTGGCCGCATCAGCATGCTGTACCGCTCGGAGGGGGAGGAGGAGGGACTGAAGGTGCGAGCCGCCGCAGAGGAGCAGAAGGCGCGCATACTCGGGAAGGCGATCGAGCTCGCGCAACGGCGCCGCGGCGAGGGGGACGGCGAGGCGGCGCGCATCTATGCAAACGCGCTAAGCCGTGCGCCCGAATTCTACGCGTTCCTGCGTACCATGGAGTCGTCGCGGACCTTCGCGCGCAAGAGCACGACTATGGTGCTGCCGGCGGATTCCCCGCTGTTCGGCGTGCTCTTCGACAGCAAATATTTCAACGGCGGCGCTCCCGGGAGCGATGGCATCCGCGGGGAGTTGCCGAGAAAGTAGATGGGGTTCCAGACGAGGGGACCAATGAGATAGCCCGCCAGGAGGGATCCCGTGAGAGTGCATTCGAAATGCAACCAAAAGATCCGAGGGAGGTAACGAATATGCCTGAGACTTATCGAGCACCGAGAGAGACGTTGCGGCTGCTGCCGGCCGCGCTGCTGTTGTCGATCGCCGGGCTTTCGCTCGCCCGGCCAGCCGTGGCGGCCGAAGTGACGTACGATCCAGGCGACAAGGTTT
>VAZV01000302.1 GCA_005884765.1 Alphaproteobacteria bacterium | reverse complement strand
CCGCGGGTTTTCCCGATCATGGTAGCGCTTTCAAAAGCAAATGCCAATGGGGGGCTATGCGTGTTGGGATACGCCCGCAGTCCAACGTCTTGGGGGATGAAAACGACCGCGCGCTTGTGACGTCAAGGGCTTGACTACGCCTCGGGCTGCCTGCAAAGAGCATTGCGCGCAGCGAGGCCTTCAATGCGCTACTGCTGCCAACGACTCCACCAGCAACGCGGGGCGCGAAAAGCGCAGCGCTCTTTTTCAAAGGGCTTCAGCCTCGCGCGGTCAAGGGCGCGGTCAGCTGACATCGCAATCCGGCTTGCCCAGCATTAAGTACAGCTGATGGTTCGTATCAGAACATACGATTGGAGGTGCGGCGGGGGACTCCCTATTATTTGTCATTGTTGCAGTGCGTCATATTTCACTATCACTACGTTGCTACTGAAGGAACACCCTATGGAACGAATCAAACTGGACTATAAACCTCTGAGAGCAGCCGTCGCACGACGCGACCGAGCACATGTAGAAGTCGAGGCGCGGAAACTGCGCGACCAGCACCTCGCGAACCTTGTGATTCATGGGGCCAGTGACGTCTGGTCAGTCATCATGCTAGTAGGACGCCAAGTCCTGGCTTGGAGCAAACATCGCTATGAGGCTGCCCCCAAGGTTAGCCGGCTGTTTAATTTCATCCGTATGTAATCGGAACGCAGGCGTTCCTATCGCACAAAGGGTAGGGCTTGAAACCGGCAAGGGGCCCGCAAGCCCATCCTTGAGACTGGGGCATCAGCAAGCTCTGACATCGCAGTTGTGCGGGCCGGACCTCCTCAAGTCACGGGCGCCGGATTGAAAAGAACCAACGCGTTGTGCAGCTTCCATTGCTCGGCCCAGGTCTTTTTTCGGCCACTCGCCACGTCGAGCATGAGCTGGAACAGTTGCCAGCCGACCTCTTCGATAGTTTTCTCCCCGGTGGCGATCGTGCCAGCGTTTACGTCCATCAGATCGTGCCAGCGCTTCGCAAGATTGCTACGCGTGGCGACCTTGATCACCGGAACCTGCGCAAGTCCATAGGGCGTGCCACGGCCTGTGGTAAAAACGTGCAGGTTCATCCCGGCCCGAGATCGGTGAACTGCCAGATTTCACGATCGAGCCCATCGCCTTCTCGACGATGTTCGACAGACCGCCCTTCTTGTTTCCGGGCGTCGTGTTTGCGCTGCGATCGACCCGGCCCTTTTCGAGGTAGTTGTCGTACCAGGCCATTTCCTTGATCATCGCTGCGGCGACTTCGGGGCTCGTCGCACGTGACGTCAGTTGGTCGATGCCATCGCGCACCTCGGTGACTTCCGAGAACATCACGGTGGCGCCGGCGCGCACCAGCAGGTCGGTGCAGAAGCCGACGGCAGGATTGGCGGTGACTCCGGAGAATGCGTCGCTACCGCCGCACTGCACGCCCACCACCAGCTCGCTCGCGGAAACGGTCTCGCGCCGACGCGCGTTCAGGCGCTCGAGATGTTCCTCGGCCCGTGTCATGATCGAATCGATCATGGACATAAAGCCCACATGTTTGTCATCCTGCAGACGAACCACGTCGAGGACCGGTTCGGCGTTGTCGCCGATGTCGGCCACGTTGCGTTCGTCGACCAGCGGTATTGTCCCCGGCGGCAGCAGTCGTTCCGGTTGCAGCTTCTCACAGCCCAGGCTGATCACCATCACCTCGCCGCCAAAGTTCGGATTGAGGCTAATGTTGCGCAGCGTGCGGATTGGAATGATGGCGTCGGGCGCGTCAATGGCAACACCGCAGCCATAAGTGTGGTCCAGCCCGACGACGTCGTCGACGTTGGGGAACTTCGGCAGCAGTTCTGTCTTGATGCGCTGCACGGCGAAGTCAGTCACGCCGGCCACGCACTGCACAGTCTGGGTGATCGCCAGGATGTTGCGCGTGCCGACCGAGCCGTCCAGGTTCTGGTAGCCCTCGAAGGTGTAGCCCTCGAGCGGTGGTTGCGGCTCGGGCTTGACGGTGGCAATTGGTAGGTTTTCGAGCACGCGGGCCGGCGGCATCTTCAGCAGCCGCTCATGCACCCAGCTGCCCGCGCGAATGTCTTTCAGCGCGTAGCCGATGGTGACGTTGTAGCGCAGCACCGGCGTGCCTTCGGCCAAGTCCACCAACGCGACCTTGTGACCCTGCGGCACGTGCTCGCGCAGCGTCAGGCCCGAGGGGAACTGGGTGCCGGCCTTTAGGCCGCCGTCATTGGCTACGATCGCGACGTTGTCGCGCTCGTTCATGCGGATCGTCAGAGGTTTTTGCGATGGGGCTTCGGCCATACAGTCTGCTTCGTGGAAGAAGGTCTTCATACGAGCTTCGGTTCAACGCGCTCGATGGTCGTAGTGTACTTCTTCGCGTCACGTCCATCCGGATGCCCTTTGCGACAAGACCGACCCTTGGCCTGACCCTGGTGGTCGTGCTCGCTGCCGGCTTGTTTGGGTGAATTCCGGCGCTGCGCGTGCGTCCGAAGCGGCGGCATCGGCACCGCCTCGGACGTCGGCGTGTTTACTGATCCGGTAACAGTATTCCGTTGCGCGTGACGTTGCTCAGATGCAAATCTACGGCCTGGACGACGTCCACGGGGCTGGTGACGCCGTTGATCGTGGAGTCCGAGACGCGGACAAGTCCGATAGGATCGTTGATGGTGACACTACCGTGCGCCGGGTCTAAGGGAGTGTTCGCGGGTGAGAAGCCACGCAAATTGAACGCGTATCTGCTGCTGCCGCCCGGGACAATGAGGTTGGATATGTAAATCTTATCGGTGAAGGGCCGGAACGGGCCGGCGTCCTGGGGACGATCCGTGGCATCGGCAGAATAGAAGTAATCAATGGTGATCACCCCATTGCTTGCGGATACCCCGTTAGGAACGTAGATATTTCGCGCGTAGTAATTGGTCATAAAGCCGCCGCGCCAGGTGTTGGTTTTGAAGCGCAGCGCGATATCGAGCGTGTTGCTCAGCATCTTCACATTCTGGGCAAACACGTTG
>VAZV01000213.1 GCA_005884765.1 Alphaproteobacteria bacterium | reverse complement strand
CAAGCGCATCCTGAGGCTCGACCGGCTTCGACTGCGCGGCCCGCGAGGCGCCCAGGATGAGTTTGTTCTGGCCGCCATCGCTCAGAACCTGAGAAGGCTCGCCAAATTGGTCGCCCGGCCGCCGCCATATGCAATTCAGTGCATCGCGTAGCGTTGGCGTTGCGTAACCAGCGTCAGGGCCGGCAGATCAAAGCCGGTCGTCAATAGTCGAATGGCTGACGGGCTTCCATCCGCCGTAACCAACTTTCGCAACAAAATCTGCCAACAGCCGACATGGTGGTTCTATTCCGACATCTGGAAAATCGGGGCGTGAGACCCGTCGTGCAGTCTAAATTTGGCTACGATGGCCTGCGGTCCATCCATTCACTTGTGCTGGCGTCAGAATTGGATTCGATCAGCGGCTCGCGAGTTTGTTGTACTCCGCGATCGCCCGCTTTAGGTCGCCGTATTCATCGCAGGGGATGAGACAGATTTGCTCGAGAGCGGCGAGATGCTCTTTGGCTTTCGCCAGATCACCTTGGGCCAAATGGGCTTCACCGAGGTGTTCGTGCGCGCTGCGGTGCCGAGGATTGAGGGTCAGAGCCTGCTGATAGTGCTGCATTGCCGGATCGAACTGCCGCAGCCTGCGATACGCGTAGCCAAGATAGTTCTGGATATCCGCATTGCGGGCGTCGCGAAGGGCCGCATTCGTGAGAGCCTTGATCGCTCCTTCCCAATCGCCGGTGCCGATCGCTCGCTTGCCTGCTGCGAAATCGGGATCGAGCGCTGCCCAATCCGGCGTTTCCACCATTGCTGCTATGGTCGAGCAGATCGGCCACGCTTCGGCTGCATTGGTCACCCTGGACGCTGCATTGTCCGGGCCGGCCAGCGTCCCCGTCCGGCTCTGGCGGGCAGGTGCAGTCAAAAGGTACGCAGCCAGCACTGCGGTCAGAACTCCCGCAACGGCGGCGACGAGGATCGAACGCATCATGATCGTTGTGCCATCAGTCGGCTGCCGGACAGTGTGGCCGGCAGCCGTTCTGCTCATTCTCTGCCTCGGCAGCCTACTGCTGCATCAAAGATGCCTTGGCTTCGCTGATTTCCACCCGATCGGTATCGGCGTCTTTGGTCATCTCAGCAAGCTTTCGAAAATATGTCGTGGCCTTCTCCGGCTGACTTGCGGCCTTCGCCGCCCTGGCTGCGCCGTACAAGCCACGCAGACGGTTGGGCGTCGACATCAGCGAAGTCTCATATTCCGCTAGCGCTAGTCCCGGCTGTTGCTGTTCGAGCAGCAGGTCGCCCAACAGTTCGCGCATCGGGTACAGCCGGTTCTCCATCGCGATGTGCTTTTCGCTGTCGTCCTCCAGGTTCGCCGCCGCGCGCATCAGCTTCAGCGCCGTCTCCTTCTCCCCCTTTGCTTGCGCAATCCAGGCCGATGCAGCCAACATCTGGATTTCGACCTGCGATGCCCAATAAGACTGACTTGCGTTTTCCAGCGCGGCACGAATTACCTTGAGATTTTCGAGGTCACGATCGGCAGCGGTGAGGTCGCCGCTGCGGGCCGATCCCATGGCGCGGGCGAAATGAGTGATAGCCTCGGCCTGTGGAAACTTGCTGCCCCTCGGCTCAAGCGCGGCTGCTTCGCTCCACGCCTGACGTTCCAACGCAAAGCGCGCCGGCACCGCCGCAAGCGCGGTATAGCTTGCGAAGTATTCAAACCCGAGTTTTTCTATGGCGTTGCTGTCGTCGCGCACCTGTTTCGCCTGTCCCTCCTGTCCTAATTGCAGGAGGGCGTATTCCATAAAGTCCAGATGATGCGGCTCGCCTGGATGCGCCGCCCCTGGCCAGAGCCTGGCGGCTTGCACCTTGGCGACTGCCAGCGATTTCGTGTTCGATGCAACGGACTGCGTCCACAGCCCGAGCATGGAGTAGGTATGCGAGGGCATGTGCTGGGCATGTTGCGCCGCGGGGGCGACCTCGGCATATCTGTTGGCGGCACCAAGACCGCGTTGCGCCAGCGTCGGATAATCGTAGGTGTGGATCAGATAGTGCAGCACGCCCGGGTGGTCCGGTAGTTTCGCCTCGATCTTTTCGAGGATAGCCCCGGCCTTGAGCTGATTGGCAAAGCTCTTGTCGCTGTGCAGCGCCGTCTCATTGAGAGCGAGCGCGTAGAAAACAGCCGCCTCTGGATCATCGGGATATTTCTGCATCAGCGCTTCCATCGCCTTTTCGTAGGCAAGCCCGCGCTGGGTCTGATCGACCTTGTCGTAGTCCTTGTAGTAAGGCTCGATCGCTTCGAGCCAGTCGCGCTCGCGCTCGGTCTTGGCGCCGATCGCTTTACCCTTTTCCACCGCCTCCAATCCATTCTTCAAAACGGCGGAGGTCAGCGGCAGGATCAGGGGGTTGGGACGGTGGCTGATCGCGATGCCCCAGTAGGCGATGGCGCATTGCGGATCGGCGGCAGCGGCTTCGGTGAAGGCCTGGACGCTGTCCGGATAGTAGAATGAATGCACCATCGCCAGGCCGCGGTCGAATTTCTCCTGCGCCTGTGGCGTGCACGAGGTCTCAAAGTTCACGTGGCCCAGTCCTTGCGACCAGGCCGCCGTGGCGAATGCAGCTGCCAACAGCGCTATGGCGAATGTTCCAGGATTTGATCTCATGGCGTTCCCTTATTGCGGTCGAAGTAGAGTATCGCGCAATCGGCGCCGTGCACGCGTGCGCACAGCGAATGCTCAGTAAGAGACCGGCACAAAAGGATTGTCGGTTTTAGGAAAATGCGTGCCTGCCGAGCGCATCTGCGCTGCCCATTCGGCTGTAACGGAGACGTCGGCACATCCCGCCTTGAAGAGCAGCTTGAAGGAAAGACTACACGATCGCAGGCCCACTCAAAAGAGGCCCTGTATGGGTTGGGCCGCGGCAAATTCGGCCGAAACTGGTAGCCGCAATGTCCGCAGCGGGTCAATCGGGTCGATTTCGCCGCGTCTCGGCTACGTCCGGTTTACCTCTGACACCTGACGTGCAGACAAGCATGGAGATAGTCGGTAAGCCCACCAAGCAGACATAGCTCTGAAACGGAGGGCAATCATCAAACACGAGCCGGCCAGTGAAGCGTCCTCGGTCGGCGCAGTTGTTGCCAGTTTTGGTGCCAACCGCGTGCCGCAGGTCGGCCCAGGGGAATGGCTTTCACGGCTTCGACGACGTACCGTCGTACTGTCTTGACTGCCTTGTCACGCTTGGGCGTAAGGTCTTTCTGCCGGCGAAAGGGGCCCAGTTGAATAGCGAGGCAGCGAGATATCGTTGCCTCGCATTCGGAATGCGATGGAGAGCAGGGTGACGGCTTCAGTCCACGAGCGCCTGATAGACGAGGGCCTTGAACATCTTGCGGTAATAGGCGCGTATTGGGCTCGGGGCCTGTGTCATGTAGACACCGACGATCTCTTCCTGGGGATCTACCCAGAAAAAGGTGCCAGCGTAACCTGCCCACATGAACTCGCCCGCTGAGCCGGGCACACCAGCTACGCCCTCGCCCTACCGCACTGCAAAGCCAAGGCCGAACGTGTAGCCGGGAGTTCCCAGCAGAAGCTCGCCCGGCTGGAACGGCGCCGCGACGCGCGTGCCGAGATGGTCTGACGTCATCAGCTTGATGGTGGAGCGGCTCAATACGCGTACACCGTCGAGCTCGCCGCCATTCAGGAGCATCTGGCCGAACCGCAAATAGTCCGTGGCGGTCGAAACTGCGCCAGCGCCGCCGGAATCATTCTTCGGCTCTGCCGACACATCGAGCACGCTCGTCTTCAGACCTGAAGCAAGGTCGACCGGCAGCGGCTGCGCGACACGCGAGATCTTCGACGACAGCACCCAGAAGCCCGAGTCCACCATTTTGAGCGGCTTGAACAGTCGTTCGTCCAAGAAGACGGCAAGCCGCTTGCCCGACGCTGCCTCAATCACGCGGCCGAGAATATCGACGGCCATGCTGTACTCCCACATCGTGGCTGGCTGGTGAATGAGGGGTATCTTTGCCATGCGCGCAACTTGCTCGGCTGGCGTCATATCCCGGGAGTCGTACTCGTGCACGCCCGGCTGGGAGAACTTGGCCTCGACGTAGGCTGCCTTCACCGGTTCGTTCTTGGTGATCTCGGCATAGGCGAGACCCGCGCTATGCCGCAGAAGGTCCTGCACGGTGATCGGCTTGGCCGCCGGTACATTCGTGTAGATAGTCTTGCCATCGGCGCCTGTGCTTGCCACGCTCACTTGCATGTCTTTGAAGGCCGGCAGGAATTTGGAGACGGGATCGGTGAGCTGGATGACGCCATCTTCGACCAGCATCATGGCCGCTACCGAGACAAGCGGCTTGGTCATTGAATAGATGCGGAAGATCGAATCGAGTTTCATGGGTGTTTCCGCGCCCTTGTCTTGGAAGCCGATGGCGTCCGAATAGACGATCCTCCCCTTGCGGGCGACCATGACCACCGCACCCGGCAGCTTGCCGTCGGCAATCTCGTTTTTGAGCATTGTGGTGATGAGCCCAAGGCGCTCCACCGACATGCCGACCTGTTCAGGCGTTGCCGTGGCGAGGGGCTGGAGTTCGCGCGCCGAGACTGGCAGCACCGCTGTTGCAGCGACCAGCATCGCGGCCAGCGCCGTCGTCGCCAGTATTTTCCACCTACACATGACGCTCCTCCCGGGACCGTTTTTGCGAGGGCCGAGTTCGCCCGACCCGGCAATGATCTTATCCGACGTCGTCGCCTTGGAACATGCTTCCGGATGAAAATGATCAAGCTCGAATTGCCTGGCGTCGAAGTTTCTACGGCCACGGCGCGCGGCCGCATGGCAGCTCGATATCCGCGGCGGCAATGTCGGGTTTGGGTCAAACTGAGAAGAACTCAGTACGAGCAAATGTCTTCCGCTGTACCCACAAATTCGGGCGTCGCGCGATGCGGTCGGCATGTCGCAAACGTGCCATAAGCCGTCATCGGACGGCGCTCAACGTTGATGCACGTGCCAAGCCCAGTTAGTCGCCGACATCACTGCTAATGATGTCGCCGAACCTCTCCCAGGTTTCGCCCTTGAACCGCTCTAGCCGCACCTGTGAAATCGGGGCAAAGTCGGTGGCGGAGGTGTTGATTTTGACGCCGGGCAACAGGCCGTCCACCTCGAGGTCCTTGATGCTCACGGCCTGCTTCATCACATTCTCGCGCGTGAGATTGTCGCCGCAGGCGGTCAGTACATGCACCAGCGTTTGAGCGACCGCGTACGCGTACATGATCGCACCGTCGATACGATTGGCATCCGGGTAGTATTTGTCGAGGAACTGGTTCCAGGCCTTTAGTCCAGGGTCGTTCTTCCAATATGGATCGGACGGATCCTTGAGATAGACCGAGGAAATGATCCCTTGTGAGGCGTCAAATCCGGCGGGCTTTATGGCTCCGCCGACCGAGGAGGAGACATTGGCGAGGAAGTGCAGCGGCCTCCAGCCAATTTCGGCCGCCTTCCTGATGGCTTGCGCCGCGAATTTCGGCGTGGTGACATCAATGAAAACGTCGGCATTCAGCGATTTCATCTTGACGATATGCGAGTCGATGCTTGGTTCGACTGGCTCATAGGCATCCTCGGCGAGGATCATCGACGAAGCCTTGTTGCCGAGGCCGTCCTTTAGGCCTTTGAGATAATCTTTCCCGAAGTCGTCGTTCTGGTAGAGGACAACAATCTTCGCGTCCGGCTTTTCCTTCAAAATATACTTTGCGTAAATTCGCGCCTCGTCCTGGAAGTTGGGCTGCCAGCCCATAGTCCAAGGAAAGTTCGTCGGATCGTTCCATTTCGCCGAGCCGGTCGCGACGAATAGCTGCGGCACCTTTTTGGTGTTCATGTACTTTTGTATGGCGCTGTTGTTGGCCGAGCCCAATGATTGAAAGATCAACAGTACCTCGTCGTCTTCGACGAGCTTGCGTGCCTGTTCGACTGCTTTCGGCGGACTGTATGCATCGTCATACGAAATGAAATTGATCTTACGACCATTGATCCCGCCTTCGTCGTTGATCTTGCGGAAATAGGCGGCCTCGGTTCTGCCGATGACGCCGTAAGCCGATGCCGGCCCGCTATAGGGCATGATATTGCCGATCTTGATTTCGGTATCGGTTGCGCCGGTATCGTACTTCTTCTGGGCAATTGCGCTGCTTGCAGTGATAGTAAGCAAAATAAAGGCGGTCGAAAAAGCCGCCAATCGTCGCGCGACGAAGGACATCTCGATTCTCCCTATGAACCAATGAATGTGCCTGTTTGATTAGGGATCTCTTTCGGGTCCCTCGTCCAATATTAAATACCCCTAGTCAGACCTTGTCGATGAGAGAACGCTACGTATCTGCGCCTCCGAATCGATCGCGCGGTTCGGTCAACGTAGCTGACCGTAATGGTCGCAGCCGATTCGGCGGACGAGTGCGAATCCACCAAGCCACGAGTTAACGACAAACGAGGCCTTGGTCGCCTTTGGGTCAAAAGGCGAAGAACTCACTACGAGCAAATGTTTTCCGCTGTTCATCCAATAACGGACCTTGGGACAGCGGAAGGGACTGTCATTCGGCGTTCAATTTTGGGCGCCGAATGCGACTGTACGGCCGGTAACCGCCCGGCTCCCCTGCGGCTCCCCCATTCGATCTCAAACGCCAGTTTAAGTTTGAGTTCAACAACTATTGCGGTCGGCCTAACCTTGAGAGAGTCAGACTCTAGTCCCACTCTGCGAGGTCCTGTGTACCACTGGCGTGTTGGCTGCGGCGGCGGAGAGTATGTGTCGCTCAAGCCGCTGCATCCTCGTCTATTGCGCGGATTATCATTGCAGCCACTCGATCGCGATCAGCGCAGAGCAATGGCCCGATCACGTCCGGCTGTCTGATCTGGAGGCTCTGTTCAGGTGCGAGGCGTGCGGTAAGAAGGGCGCGGACGTCTGGGCCGAACTTCGATTGGTTAAAGGAGAAAACCAGAAAGCCCGTGGTTCTACGGGGAGAGCCAATGGTGGACTAATTTGAGCCTTCAGTTCACCCTCGTGACATACATCTAAGATAATTTTTGCCCTGTACTTGTAGCGTCCATTTTTAAGTTAGTTGGGTTTCAAATGAGTACCTTTCAGCAGCGCTTTGATGCCGCCGCGCGCCTTGCACTCCTCTCTCGCAACGCAGCCAACCTCAATCGTCGGTTATCCGAATTGAACAGATTGCGCGACCGGGTCAGGCAAGCGGAACTGTTCGCCCGTAAATCGCAGCGGACAAGCCTTCGAAAAAGGATAAGACAGATAAGACACATGGTGAAGGCCGCCTGAGCTGGCGGCCTGATTTCGTCTTGAATCGCCCGCCTTTTTATTCTTTCGGCAGCTAGTTCGCCGTTTAGCCAACGGACGCATACGACCCTTCAGGGGGATGACGATTATGATCGACGAGAAATTTGCCCGTCTGCGCACATACCGCAACAATATTAACCGTTATCATCGACTGCTTAGGACCGAGCTGTCAGAGCTCGAGCGCCAATTCATTGAGAGGCGCCTAAACGAAGAGAAATCGGCGATGGACAGCCTGGCGAACGACTCGCCGGAAATCCATCCTCCTTATGTCGGCCGGGTCTCGAGTTGTAGGAAAAGCGCCTCGCGAGCACTGACAGTCCATGATGAGCTTGCCAAATTTGAACGCAAAGAGATTGAATTTCAAAAAATGGAACGCGATCGGCGCGCGGCACGACTCCGTCTTCCGATCGGCAAGCATTATCCTTCACAGTCCACATCCCCGGGTGCGAGCTCATAACTTCAGCAAAGGAGTCGGCTGAGGTCCCGGTCGCGCCGTTTTGACGAACGAATCCTGCTGCCCGGCCGGTCGAATTTTGGTTACCTGCTGGATGCCGGCGCCTACACAACCGAGCTACGGAAAAACAACCAGCGCTTCCCAATGCAGACTGCGGTCGAGGCGCTTACGATAGTAGTGAATCTCGTGGCGGGCCAACACCATCAATAGCGCACGGAGCCGCAACGGAAGGCGCCCCAAAAGTACAGAATCGTTCGCTGAAGGAGTGAGCCCGCGAGGGTCTTATGGCTAATAAGTCCCAAGGTACGTGGTATGTCTCATTTGGACGGCGACGGGGAAGCGAACGCACGCCGGGGCGACCGAAACGTTTCCGAATGAGCGGGCGTGATCTCCCGCGTCTCGGTCAGCCTGATCATGTGCGTCGACGGCGCCGATCACGTCGGCGTGGCGCTTTTCGCCTTTAGGTCCTTGGGGGCATCAGTCGCTCGCCATCAATCTTGCGATCAGAAAGAGTGAAAATCATCCGCGACCGTCTCCTAAGGGCAATAACAGTCTCAAACTATCGGCCTAAACTTTAGCGATGAGCCGTGACACCGTTCTCATCGTGCTAAGACGCGTTCTCATAAATCGAGATTGCGGTGCGTCCTACTCGATGTCCGCTATGCCCCGATAGCGACCATGCTCCGCAGTGTTCTAAGCCAAACGACGACTGGACAAAGTCCACTTGTGACAGAACAAACGGTGGGTCTCAGGTAAGATAAATCCGCTTTGGCGGTAACAAGCCGTCAGGTTGCTCAGTAACTTCTTCCCGTCCGCAGCTCCCCGCACGAACGGGCTTTTTTTGGAAGGCCGCCGGTAGGCAAGAGGAGTTATCGGCTCCAGCGCTTCGGCCTTGCCGGTTCTGTCGGCTGAACAGCTGCAGAGGGCTGCTGCTGAGCACTGGCGAAGGATTGTTGGAGCGCATCGAGTTTGGCGTTCAGCGCGGTGAAGCTCGTCGAACAATCGCTTCACTTCAGCCCGATCGGATGAGACCGTTTCTTGGACAGCTTTTAGCTGGTCGACGGCTTGTCGCTGCGACGTCTGCAGGTCATGAATCGCCTGAGCGATCGGATCTGGTGGCGGTGGTGCAGTCGCTTCGTACGGCTTCGCAGGAATGGTTTCGTAAACGCCCAATACCACCAACAAAACGATTGCTAGGGATGAAAGCGCAACAAAGGCTGGTGAGCGCCCCCTCCGGGCTGCCGAACCCGATCCGGAAGGGCTCGCGTCGTTCAATTCATTGAGCACAATATGGGTCCATCTCAAGCGGGATACATTCGACCTATACCATACGGTCCAGCGGCCTGCTTGGAGCGTCGTCTGGGCGAGAAGATCGCGTAAAGCCAGCTGCCAACCCGGGCTATTCGCCTCTGCTATGGCCCGCCGCTGCTCCTCAGTCGTTCTTCCAATCCTCTTCGAAGCCCCGCAGCCCCAGCCGCGGCTCGGATCATCGCAGAATGTTGGGAGTAGATCCTTGCGCCAGCCGGCGACAATCTCAGCATGCTAAGTGCCCCGCCGAGCAAGGCGAAGCCAACGCCAGCCAGGAGCGAGATCCGGGTACCCTCCAGGGGATAGCGAGCCAGAAAGAGCGAGACCAGGGCCGCGCTCGTCGTCTGGCCCAGGAGTCGCGCTGTCCCAAGCATGCCGCTTGGGGCTTTCTGTGTTCAAAGAAGACGGGCGCGAACAAATAGCGCGCGTAACGCGTCCGTCGCCTGCACGGTCAACATCGCATTTTCAGCGGCACTTTGAAGCGAACTTACGGCATCGCCATGCAGCGACCTAAACTCCATCCACTCAACTGAGCTGAGATTCGTTATGAATCGATAAGCTTGGCCAACTGTACCAATGTAAACCGTCTCGCCATTCAATTTGACTTTGAATGTCGCTTTCAGCGGTGTGTGAGAATTTGATGGCTCGCTCATGCCTCGGTTGTGCAGCGAGCACGGCTAATGTCAATCCCAATTCTTCGCCATCGTTCATGCTTTTGGAAGGCAACAGTTCCAGCGTCATGATTGTGAAACTGATCGTCGCGCAGCTGACATGCTGTCACCGAGGCTCGCCACTACGACGAGGCGCTTGATCTCACCGTTGTTAAAGGCTCTCAGAAAATTTTCGTAGTTCTTGATCGACACGCAGCCGTTAGAATCGCCGTTCGCCCCGAGCATATAGCTGTGCGCGAGCAACCCGGACCGCCCGAGCATATCGGTGCCACCAATGGGAATCATACGGAGCGCTTGGACACCGTGAAACAGTCGCTCCCGCGGTTTCAACTCATAGACATTTGGCGGCGTCGCTCCAACATTTCGCTCGCTCACGTGTCCTGGATCGTCCATTAAACTGCCCAATCCTGAATGCGCCTCGAGCTTCAATCCGTTTGGCATGTAAACAGTGCGCGCCGAGATGTCATAGACGGCGGTGAGATTGTCGTAGCCAAGAGACGTGAGATCTGGCCCGTCGCGAAGGAGCCCACCATCGGGAGATAGAGGCGCAAGCGTAACACGGGCCGGGAGCAGATCGGAAAGCCTCTGCAGCAGCGTGCGATGGTCCGGTTGAGCAGTAAGAGGGCTATCCCGCAACTCGAGGTTCGCCTCAACGGGACGAGGCCTGGGAACGGGAACGGCAGCGACGCTTGACGGCGTGGGTTCCTCCACAAGGGCTACCCGCCGCTCTTGAAACTGCAGTTTCTGCGCGAGCTGGTCTTTCGCTTGTTGAAATTTGATCTCGAGTTCTGAAGGCAATGATTGAACAACGGGTAACGGGAAGTACGTCGGAAGCAAATTGGACCCGGAATCTGCGGCGAACCGGTCATCGAACGATGACGTGTTGATGTCTTCGGAGGAAGCGGAATCTGAAATCCACGTAACCGGATAGGCGGTCCAGGCCGCCGCACCCGATGCCAATGCGACCATGACCAATGCAACCGTGCCGGAGATTGAAATGCCGTGACCCGATGGAACCTTGTCAGCTGTCGCTGTGACGTAGGTCATCTAATCCCCGACGCCTTGGAGAACCGCGTGTTCTGCAAAGGAACCGCCAAAAGTCAGCAACATCGAGATGGCAAAGTGCGGCAAAATCGAGACAAGCGCCGGCAGATTGGTGTCTTTCCCGGCGGGTAGTGACCGAATGACCACACTAAGACGAGTTGTGCGATTGATACCCAGCTTTTTCATCTGCCCATGGTGCCGCCGTATTGCGTTCCGCCCTTGTTACCTGTCGGATTTCGGTGGGCTGGGGGTACAACATGTCTTCCATCAGCGGTGTCAGAACTTCGTACGTCGACATTAGAGCAAAGCGCATTCATCTTAACGCGCCTTTGGTCTCGGCCGCTGGCGTTCGGAATGTCATTCAATGGTTTGCTGTCGCACTAGTCGCGGCTTCGCTTGCGGCCTGCGCTCAGTCCTCTGTGGTCACCAAAAAATCTGAATTTCTTCCTGCCAGTCGACAGGCATCGCTGGAACAGAATCGAACAACATCGTTCGTGACGAATAGGCGTGTGGCTTTCACGAGAAAGCATACTCCGTTCGCTTCGCACAAAAATGCAGCAGAGACACAGGTTGCGTCGCATGGAGTTGCCAGCTTCTACACAGAAGGAACGGTGACAGCGAACGGTGAAAGGTTTGATACCCACGAATTGACCGCCGCTCATCGTACGTTGCCATTCGGCACTCGGTTGCACGTGACAAACGTCGCTACTGGGCGGTCCGTCACAGTGCGGGTCAATGACCGCGGTCCATTCGTTCCCGGACGAGTTGTCGACGTCTCGTATTCTGCAGCCAAAACGCTAGGAATGGTTAGAGGGGGTATTGCAAAGGTCAAACTTGACGTCGTCCATTAGCTAGCGGAAGCCGCCTAGACGTAACGATCGAAAGACCGCTGAGATGGTCGCCTCGGGTCAAGTAAGTGAGGTCGACGAGTTCGTCGGCGGCGTGACGCGTCCGCTATAGGAGCGTCGTAGCCGATTGCGCAAGCGGTTCTTGGTCGCGCACAATCTTGAGGAGACAGTCTTCCCGTTGCGCCGTAACCCGCGGCTCTTTCTCCTTCTATGCGAGGTCGCCACCGTGGCAGACGTCGAATTACTCGGCAGCGGCTGCTGGCTCGGCGCTCGCTACTTCGACTAGCGTATCCGAGAATGTCGGAGCCCTTCCGAGATCCGCATAGGCGCTGGGATTGAGAGCGTTCACCGTAGCTTTGGCTCGGCTCGGGTCGCGCCAATATCCCAAGGGTACGACAACAAGACCTTGCATGACCTCAGCGCTTACCTTCGCAATTGCTTCGAAGCTGCCGCGATCGTTAAAGATCCGTACAGCGCTTCCCTCGCCGATGTTCCGTGCGATTGCATCTTTTGGATTGACGAGCGCGACCTGCTCGCCCGCGTGATGCAGTTGAGCCGGCAGATTGCCATAGCAGGAATTGAGGAAAGCGTGACTCTTCGGAGAGATCACGTTGAGGGGGTATTTCGCCGCCAATCGCGCGTTGGTCGCCGGCGACTCTCGTGGCGGAATATAGATTGGTAGTGCGTCTACGGGCTCGCCCGCTTGAAACTCGTTTGAGCCCTGGCGGAACAACGGAAGGACAAAGTTGCCGCCTGCCGCCATCGACGCCTTGAACTCGCATTTGCCCGATGGCGTGAGGAAGTTACCCGCGGCATGCGGCGCGTACGTGTCGGGTGTTCCAACATTCAGACGCGCCCATCCTTTCTCCTTCAGAAGATCCATTGTTATCCCCTGAAGAGCCGGACTCGTCCAATCCAGAGCGTCCAACGCCATCTCTTCGTCGCTGCGTTGCCATTGCCGGTCATCGAAGCCCATGGTGCGGGCAAGTCGCCGGAACAGCTCCGTGTTGGGGACCGCCTCGCCGAGCGGTTCGATCGCCCTTTGGTTCAGCGACAGATACAGATGCCCCCAGGAGAACATGACGTCGAACTGCTCTAACTGGGTGGTAGCAGGGAGCACAATGTCTGCGTACCGGGCCGTGTCAGTGAGGAACTGCTCGCTCACCACCGTGAAAAGATCCTCCCTCTCGAGGCCTCGGATAATCTTGTCCTGTTCGGGGACAACGATCGCAGGATTGGAGTTGTAGACGAATAAGGATTTAATGGGCGGATCAAGCTTATCTTCGTCCAAGAGCGCCGAGCCGAGGCGCCACTGATTCAGCACGCGCGTCCCAGCCGTGATCCAATCCGGCCGCATTAGGTTTTCCCATTTGACCGGGAAGGCCCAAATTGGCAGCTGCAAGATGCCGCCACCAACTCGGCGCCACGCACCGACGAGGGCCGGAAGACATGCGGCAGCGCGCACTGTCTGACCGCCGCCTGCGTGCCGTTCTATCGCGACCCCAATACGGATCACGCTCGGCTGAGTGGTCGCGTATTCTCGAGCGAGAGTTCTGATGTCCTCGGGTGAGATTGCGGTGATCTCCGCCACGCGCTCGGGCGAGTAGGCTTGGACGCGCTCTCGAAGTTCGTCGAAGCCTTCAGTATAGTTTTCCACGTACTCGCGATCGATCAAATCCTCGCTGATGATAACATTCATCATACCCATCGCGAGCGCCGCGTCGGTGCCCGGTCGGATAGGAATGTGCCAGTCAGCTTCGCGGGCTGTCCGCGTTTTGACTGGATCGATCACGACCAGCTTTGCGCCGTTTCTCTTCGCCTCCGCAATAAACGGCCAGTGGTGCAAATTGGTGCTGATCGTATTGCACGCCCATAGAATGATGTATTTCGAATGCGTGAAGCTCTCAGGGTCCATGCCGGGAGAGGGACCTATCGTCATGAAATAGGCCGTGCATGAGCCCGAATCGCAGAAGGTCCGCTCGCTAATGGTGGCGCCAAGCCTGTTAAAGAAGGCGTCGCCGACATTCAATCCGTTAAGGATGCCCTCGGTGCCCAAATAGCTATATGGCAGGATCGCGGTTGGCCCATATTGGCTGATGATGGCGGTCCACCGCTTGTGGATCGTTTCAAGCGCTTCGTCCCAGCTGATGCGCTCGAACTGCCCGGTCCCTTTCAGTCCGGAGCGCTTGAGCGGATAAAGCACTCTATCCGGGCTGTAGACCCGCCGTTCGTAGTTATTGACTTTTACGCACAGCCCTCCGCGGGTGAAGGGGTGCTCAGGATCGCCACGCACCGCGACCGCGCGTCCATCTTCTACCGTCACCAGCATCGCGCAGGTGTCTGGGCAATCATGTGGGCATGCAGCGCGAACCACTGTCCGCCGCTCGGAAGCGCTCGCCATCTTCTCCTCCCAGGTCTGTATATGCCGTTCTACGCGCTTCGCCATCAGCTCATGGCGCAGCGGTAAACTACATAGTTGCGCCTTCAGCTTGCTGTTGACCGTTCGATCCCGCGCTGACCCAACTAGGATTCCACTTCGTGCCGTACTAGGCAAGTGCCGGGCCCGGGCGGCTATGGCAGGAATCCTGCCGGATCAGATGTGCGGACAGCGAAGGCAGCCGCCAAACGCATGTCTAGTCGAGGTCAAAATGCGAAATACTCGGAAAGAGCGGAAAATTTCCGCTTCGCCTCTATGAACGGACACCACCAAACACGAACGCAATGTCGCAAAGGTGCCAAATGCGGTGGTCTAATCCGATGCAAGACATTTCCGGTCTTGCGCAAGAAGCCGACGTCAAGACGATCACTAGCGTTTTCGGTTCGGGCTACTTTCGGGAGGCTTATTCGATCACCTCGTCGGCTCGCGCTAAAACCGCGGGCGGAATCTCGAGTCCAATCCGTCTAGCAGCCTTGAGGTTGATGATGAGCTCATGATCTTTTTCGTAGAGCGTGACAGGCGCGCGACTTGGGGCATGGCGGCACAGAGCCGCACCCTGCCGGCCGCGAAGAAAGCGCCGGGTCCACTGGTAGGTACACTGGAAAGTCGCCATTAAAAAAATGATGGACTTTCAGTTGGATAGGCGAGGGTTCGATTCCGCCCCTGGGCACCATTCTCTTCGCCCGGCATTTCCTCCCAGGCGCGCGCGGCGCAGCTTCAGAACGGCGATCGCCGCATCATAATCCGCGATCTCCGCCTCGAGCCCGTGCGTCCGCCTCTTCCACCGGACACGCCGGCCAGGGGCGCGCACAGTCTGGCACAGGAGACGGCAGTCAGCGCACGCACTCCCGCTTGCCCAACGGTTTCCGGAGCGCTTCGAGCGCCGCCCTCGCCGTTTGAACGACCGGCAGGCCGGCCGCGCCCTTCGCCGAGGCGAGGCCCTCGAGCTGCTCCGAAACGATGCGCTGCGCGGGTTCCGTCTCGCCCCGCGCGCTCCATAGGAGCGCAAGGCAGGTGGCCGCGCTCAGCGCAGCCAGCCGCGCACCCTGACGCTGCGCCAGGTCGAGCGAACGAGCGAAGAGGGCCTCCGCGGTCGCGACGTCGGGGCGCTCTTGACGTGCCAGCAGCAGCTCTCCCTTCACTCGATGGATGCTCGCGGCGTCGAAGTTCTTGTCGCCCAGAGACTCGCTCATCGCGATGCTCTCGTCGATCGATCGCAGCGCATCGGCGTGCCGCCCGAGCGCGCCGTACGTGCGCGAGAGCAAGCGCAACCACAGCACCGTGCCCTGCTCGGACCCGGTCACTCGAATCCCGTCGATGCCCTGCAGAAGCAGCTCAAGCCCTTCCAGCGGACGGCCTTGCTCCGTGAGCGCCCCGCCGAGAAAGTTCGTCGCCATCGCGCGCCAAAACGGGAATCCATACTTGGTCGAGACCGCGATCGCCGTCTGAGCACAAGACTGCGTGCGGCTCGCGTGACCGCAAACGCTGTGAAACCATGCCGCGAACGTCCACGAGAATGCGAGGCTGAACGGGTGGTTGGCCCTCTCGGCAATCGCCAGAGCGGCTCGCAGCTTCTGCTGACCCTTGGCAGGTTGTCCCATGTAAGCCAGAGCGCAGGCCTGATACGCGAGACACGCCATTCCCGGCTCCTGTCCGTACAGGTATGCATGAGAACCGTGGCGGTCGGCGTCATAGAACGTCTCCATCCGCCGGAACTCCTCCAGGGCCGACGGGAAGTCGCCCCCGTAATAAATGGCTGCGCCCAGCGCGTAGTGGGCCTCGATGAGGAGGTCGGGGTCGCCGACACGTCGGGCGAGCTCCACGAGCTCTTTGCCGAGGTCATAAGCGGTCTGAATGTCTCCCTTCACGAGGTGAAAGGATCGCAACCTGAATAGGACCGGAAAAAGGTCACCGGTCGCGTGCAGAACACCGCACAGCTCTCGCGCGCGGGTGAATATCGCTTGCACCTCCGCCGAGGCGAACCCCTTGACCGCGATCAACGGCGCGCCGAGCGCCACTTGAAGGGAAAGCTCCTTCGAATCACGCGCGGCCGATGGAGGAAGCTTGCGTAGCAGCTCTAGGCCCGCCTGCAATTGATTGACGGCCTCGGCATTGGCCGACCTGCGCACCGCCTGCTCACCCGCTTTTTGCCAGTAGTCGATCGCGATCTCTGGCAGCTGGCCCTCTGCGAAGTGATGCGCCAAGAGCTCGGGCTGGCTCTGCTCGATCCCCTCTCTCTTCTTGAGAACCTCGGCCACCTTACGATGCACCAGGCGCTTGCGACTCCGAAGCAGAGAATTGTAGGCCGCGTCCCGGATCAACGCGTGACGGAAGGTGTAGCGAGACGAAGGCGGCACGCCGTACTCGCGGAGCAGCTCGGCGCCACAGAGGCGCCGAAGCTCGCGCTCCAGCGTCGGGTCGTCGTATTCGCCTACCTCGCGGATGAGCCCATACTCGAATTCCCGACCGATGGTCGCGCCTATCTGAGCAACCGTCTTCGCACTCTCGAGGCGGTCGAGTCGTGCCATGAGAGAGTCTTGCAAGGTCGATGGGACGTCCGTATCCGCGAGGTCGCCGCCCGCCCCGTGTATGGCCCCGACCGCCCGCAAAGCCCCTGTTTCCAACAGCATCTTCGTCAGTTCCTCGACGAAGAGCGGCACGCCATCGGTCTTTGCGACGATGCGCTTCACGGCAAGGGGCGGCAAATCGCGAGCCTTGGCGAGCGCACGGACCATCGACTCCACCGCGGCGCCGTCGAGCCGATTCACCTCGACTTCGGTGACGTGCGACCGCTTCGACCAGGGGGCGGCGAACGTGCTCCGAAAGGTAAAGGCGGTCAT
This sequence comes from Alphaproteobacteria bacterium, assembly GCA_005884765.1. Classification (GTDB taxonomy): domain Bacteria; phylum Pseudomonadota; class Alphaproteobacteria; order Rhizobiales; family Xanthobacteraceae; genus Bradyrhizobium. The sequence goes on along the minus strand of VAZV01000213.1, from coordinate 39,542 downwards.
GATCGAGACCCTGGGAAGGCGCTCGATCAGCAAGCCGAGCAATTCCAGCGTCGACGGGTCGGCCCAGTGCAGGTCCTCCCAGATGCCCAGCACCGGATGCTCGGCCGCCCTTTCGCAAAGCCACGCAACCAGCGACTCGAGGGTGCGCCGCTTCTGCAGGGCGGGGCTGCCCACGAGGCTCGGGTACTTCTCGCCGACCGGCAGCGACAGCAGATTTGCAATCAGCGAAACGACTTCGGGCCCGCAAAATTCGTAGCCGGTCAACGACGCCTCCAGGCGCGCGAGTTTCTCCACCGGCGAACCGCACTCGTGAAATCGCATGAGCCGCTGGAGAAACTCGACGACCGGGTAGAGCGCCGTGCTGCGGTGCTCGGGTGAGCATCGAAATTCGCTGCACGCAGAAGGCTGCACCCGGGCGCGCTGCTTCAGCACCTCTACGAGCCGAGTCTTTCCGATGCCCGCTTCGCCGGAGAGAAGCACGACTTGGCCCTCGCCGTCCTTGGCCTTCCCCCATAGATGCAGCAGCAGCTTGATTTCCTCGTCACGTCCAACAAGCGGGGTGAGCGCCCCACGCATCGCTTTGAAACGACTCTCGACGGAACGGGCGCGGACAACCTCAAAGGCTCTTGTCTCAGCTGCAATACCCTTCAGTTCCTGTGTGCCAAGGTCATTTAACTGGAAGAGATCACCGATTAAACGGCGCGTCGCTTCAGCAATGACGACACTGTCTGGCTTGGCGATCCCTTGCAGACGAGCAGCTAGATTTGGCGTGTCGCCTACAACATCTCGCTCACGCGACTCGCCCGAACCGATGATGTCCCCAACGACCACTATCCCAGTTGCGATGCCAACCCGCACATGCAGCGTTTCGCCAAACGCATTCTCTAGTGTGGGGGCGATTTCCGTCATCGCGAGCCCAGCTTGGACTGCATGCTCGGCGTCGTGCTCGTGCGCCCTTGGGTAGCCGAAATAGGCTAGAATGCCGTCTCCCATGTATCTTGCAACGAAGCCGTCGTAGTCTTGAACCGCCTTGGCGGCAGCCTTGCGGTAGGAACTGATGATGATACGCATGTCCTCAGGATCGAGCCGAGCCGACAGTGCTGTCGACCCAACGAGGTCGCAAAACATGACGGTCAGCTGACGCCTCTCCGGGTCGGTCCTCACCGATTCGACGGACACATTCTGACTAACCGGGTCGACGGATGCCCCGCACCGAGAGCAAAAGAGGGCCGTTCGGGTCAGTCGATGCCCGCAGTGGGAACACCGCTGGAGCAGCTGTGCGCCGCATCGCTCGCAGAAGCGGGCCCCGTAGTCCGCGTCACCTCCGCATGCGGTGCAGCGTAAGCCGCTCATGGCTCAACGGAGTCCGCCGCGGGGTTGGGTCGCGGGTCCAACTTGGGGGGCACACAAGTGATGTTTCGGGACCGAGGGACCGGCAGTTCGAGCGGGGTGAGACCCAGGGCTTCCGCCGTTCGATTCCCCTCCCGGAAGGACCAGCGCGAATCCGCGGTCACCCGCTGCAGGAGCGCCTCCTCGCGCAGCGTACCGTCGTCGTCGTAAAGGTCCCTCTCGACCTCCTGCAGAAATGGAACGTACTCCACCATCGCCTTTCTGACCCTGTGCCACGAGTACCAATGTAGAAACTTCCCTCGCGCCGAAGGGAGAGCGTTCTGCCTCACCGCCCGCACGATCTCCGCCGGTCCGTACAGCTTGTCGTAGGCGTCGATGACGAGCTGCTGAAGCCGCGACGGGGACATGTGGAGGGGATAGTGCGTGACGAAGTTGCCATCGCTATATTTCCAGCTGTGAAAGATGCTCCGGTACCAGGGCACGATCGTCCGGTATCCGTTCATCTGCTCGGGGTAGTGCCCCCAAATTGGAAAAAAGTAGGCGTAGGTCAAGTTTTGCCGACGCACGAATTCGACGGTGTCTCGGAGGCTGTCGAGGGTGTCGGTATCGGCGCCGACGACGAACGAGCCGAGGATCTGGAACCCATGCGCATGGAGCGTTGAAATCGCCGTCTCGATCTGCGCGAGCGTTTGGTGCTTCTCGTACGACTCGAGCGTGTCGGCGCGGATCGACTCGTACCCCTGATATACGCAGGTGACGCCCGCCTCGCGCATCAGGTCGAGCAGTTCCTTGTCGCGGGCGATCTCCGTCCGCGCGAAAACGACGAATTTGTATCCGAGCTTTTCTTCGATGATCCGGCGTAACAGCTGCTTGGTCGCCTTCCTTTTCATGGTGAAGTCGTTGTCTACGAACATCAAGTTGGAGCCGTACCGCCGCTTGTCCCGAAGGTCCGCGATTACGCTTTCGATGTCTCGCTTCCGGTACCCGGTCGGAAACATCGTATTGACGATGCAAAACGTACACTTGAACTGGCAGCCTCGGGACGCTTGTGCCGTCAAGAGGGGCCGCCGCCGCTGGCGCAGCATGTCGAGCGTCGTCATTTGCCTGTACCCCTGGATCAGGCTGAAGTCGGGAGCCGTGTCGAAGCGCTCCGGCCCCCGCCGGGTCGGCGTGCGGTGCGTACGCTTCCCGTCGCGAAAGGCAATGCCGCGCACGTCAGCAGGGTCGCCCTTTGCGCTCAGCGTCGCGACGAGCTCGACGATCGTCTCGTCGCCCTCTCCGAAGACGACGTAGTCGCAGTGCTCCAGCGCGGCCTCCGGGTAGTAGCTCGCGTGCGTCCCGCCGAGCACCGTGGGAATCCCCAACTCCGCGCGGATCCTTCCAGCGAGCTTGTAGACTTTGTCGGCGCCGCCGTTCAAGGTCGAGAAGCAGACCAGATCCGATTGCCGAATCGCTTCCCAGCTCGGCGGTTGAACGTGCTCGATGAAGACACGGACGTCGTAGCCCTCCTTCGCGAGGAGCGTTCCAATCAAGGGCAAACCGTAATCCGGCATCACCAGTCGATGCGTGAAATCGGGAAACTCTCCATTCATCTGAATGCATACGATTTTGCGGATCACGGGCGCCTCCTGATTTTGGCCTGTTCGGCGGACTTTGTTTCTCGGGATACCTCACCCCTCGGGTTCGGACGGCACGGTGTCGCCTGGTGCGGCATCGCCGGCTCGGGCGATGGAGAAAGTAGGAAGAGCGATCTCATTCGAAACGGGTTCGAACTCCACCTTCAAGGGGAGATCGAGGGCCAGCCGGGCGTTCGGCATGTCCGTCTTGGAGAGGCGCGCGATCAGCCTCACACCCTCCTCCATCTCGCCGAGAAGAATGGCGTAAGGAACGTCGGCCGCGAACGCCGGATGGAACGCCTGGTGCACGATCGTCCAGCTGTGAACTCGCCCCCGGCCAGTCGCAGCCACCCATTCCCAACGAGCCGAATGGCACCGGGGACACATCGGCCTCGGTGGGTGTCGCCAGCCGGCGCACTGCTCGCAGCGCTGGAAGCGAAGCTCCCCACGCGCGCAGTGCGCATAGAAAGCGACCCACATCGCGTTGTCGGAAGTCGGAACCGGGCGTGCCAGGACCGTCATCGGATTCACCCTCTTCCGAGAATCGCCACGCTGCCGTCCCCGAAATCGCCCCAGCCGGTGACCAACCCGAGCTGCGCGGCTGGGACCTGCGCCCCGCATGCTTCGTGCCGGAGCTGGCGGACAGCCTCCACGACGTGGTTGAGGCCCCAAGCGTGACCTTGGGACAATAGGCCGCCGTGGGTGTTGATCGGGCAACGCCCGCCGAGCTCGATGCTGCCGCCTTTCACGAAATCTCCGCACTCGCCCGGGCCACACAACCCGAGTGCCTCGATTTGGAGCAGCACCACGTACGTGAAGCAATCGTAAATCTCGAAGACGTCGATATCGCTCAACTTCACGCCCGACGTCTGCAGGGCGCGCCGGGCGGCGGACGCAAGGCCGATCTTTAGCAAATCCGCCCGGGATGCGATGTCGTCGGCGGGCGTCGGGCGTCCTTGCGCTGCGCCGAGGACGAGCACCGGTTTCGTGCGAAGGTCGCGCGCGCGGTCCTCGGTGCTCACGATGATCGCGCACGCCCCGTCGGTCTCCAGGCAGCAGTCGAAGAGGCGGAAGGGCTCCGAAATCCAGCGGGCGGCGAGGTACGTTTGCATGTCGAGAGGCCGCCCTCGCATCAGCGCGTGGCTGTTTTGCTGGGCATGCTTGCGCGCGGCGACGGCGACGGCGCCCGTGGCCTCGTCTGGTATTCCGTAGAGCTGCTTGTGACGCATGGCCAGCCAGGCGTACCACTGGGCAGGAGCGGTCGCGCCCTGCGGGTTGTAGTAGTCCCGCAGCGTCGTGGAGAGCGCCGCCAGGCCCTCGCCCAACTTGAGCGGAGCCGCCTTGCTGCCTCGCTTCGGACGGATAGCCGAATACCCGTTCCAGCCCATCACGACGAGAACGTTGCTTGATGCGTGACGGCGTAGCTTATCTCGACACCGAGATTGGCGGCGAGTTCGTCAGCCGTCACGAAAGCCGGTGGCGGGAGGATTGCGTCGATGTCGCGGAGCGAAATTCCCGCATCTTGAGCCGCGCGACTCGACGCGGCGAGCATCAGCTCCAACGGAGTATCGTCGGTCCCCCTCGTGTAGTCGGTCTCGCCGACGCCGACGACTGCAGCCTTCCTATCCATCGTTCCTCACACGATATTCTCGAGCTGTTTCTACGTCGCCTCACCGCTTCGCGGCTCGGGCAACCGGCTCGCAGACCGCTGGCGGCGCGAACGCGGCGGAATCAGGACCTCCGCTGAAACGTGCGCAGGCAGGATGTGCTCACTCTTGGGGTTGCGCGCCAAATCCTCCTGCATTTCCGACAGCAGCGGCGAGAGCGTGCGCACGAAATCGTGCAGATGAATGTGCCAGATCGCGAGGGCCACGGCGAGCCCCAAGCGACTCGGTTTGCGCATCAGCGTGGCTGCAAACAGAGAAATGCTCAGGGCCGCGCGCGACCTATCGGCACGGAGAACGCAATACCAGAGAAAGCGAAGAAATACGTCGATGTCTCGTAGGGTAGACGGTGCGCCCGCCTCGCCGATGTGCCGGATGAGAGCCAGTGCCCTTCGCCGGAAAAATCTATGGTCGTAGAGCTCCTCCAGCAGCTCGCGGTAGCCACGATAGAGCTCTAGCCGGCTCATCCCGGCGGGGACGATGTTGGTGAACACGAATTGATCCCCGGTCGTCGCTCCGAGCAGCCGCCCTTCACGCTCAAGCCGCTCGTAAAGGGGGGTCTTGGGGAGGGCGTTGAGGAGGCCAGTCATCGAGATGGGTATCCGTGCCTCTTCGAGAAACCGTGAGTGTTCCTCGAATATGCTCGTATCGTCGGCGTCGAACCCGACGATCATGCCGGCCTGCACTTCGATGCCGTACGATTGAATCTTGTGGACCGCAAGGACCATGTCCTCGCGCGCGTTCTGAACTTTGCGCGTCTCCTCGAGGGACACCTTGCGAGGACTCTCGATGCCTATGAATACCGACCTAAAGTGGGCGGCACGCATCAAATCGAGCAACTCGTCGTCGCGAGCCAAGTTGATGGAAGCTTCCGTTTGAAACGTGATCGGGTAGCCGCGGTCCTTCTGCCATGGGGCAAGGGCGCGCAGAAAGTCCTTGGCGCGTGCGCGGTTGCCGATGAAATTGTCGTCGACCAGAAACACGCTCCTCGCCCCGAGTCGGTGCAGCGCCTCGACCTCCGCCATGGCCGAAGGTACCGATTTCGTCCGGGGCTTCCGCCCGTACATCACGATGATGTCGCAGAACTCGCACTCGAACGGGCAGCCGCGCGCAAACTGCATGAGCATCGTGCGATACCGGCCCGTGCGCAGCAGGTCGAATCGGGGGACGGGTCGGGAAGAGATGTCGGGCAACTGTGGCGCGCGGTAGATGGGCTCCCAATCCCCTCGCGAATAGTCTTCCAGAAAGCGCGGCCAGGTCTCCTCCGCCTCCCCTGCGAACAGCACGTCGACTTTGCCTTGGAAGTCTTCGGGGCAAAGCGTGGCATAGGATCCTCCGACCGCTACGCGCTTGCCTTGCGCCTTGAACCCCGCAATCAACTCGAACATGCGTTCCTTGTGAACGATGAAGCCAGTTATTCCAATCAGATCGGCGTCGACGCGAAAGTCCACGGCTTCGACATTCTCGTCCACTAGCTCAATCGTGTGGGGCGGGGGAGTGAGTGCGGCAATCGTCGGCAGCGCGAGATTGGGCAGGACGCACGGCTTTCCCAGCACGGGGAGAGACCCGTCGAGGGTCCAGAAGCTCCGCGGGTTTCTCGGCGATACAAGCACGATGTGCATGCGAACTGTCCCCCTCGCGACCAATACGCGTTGGGCAATCCCGCGCAGCGTAGCATCGACTTCGGGGCCGAGCTATGTCGTAAAGCCAAAAAAGCAACGGATTGCAGCGAAGTGCTCGCGACGGCTCGACGGCTTCCGACAGGTGATCGGTTACCGGGCAATAAACATGACGTATCCGCAAGGGGCTGCGCTAGACGCTTTCGTGCTCCAAAAAATGATCGACCGTGATTCACGATCACGGCACAGATCGCAGAGCCCATGTTGAACAAAAAAAATCGGATGTGGCGGTTTTAGTGCCGGCGGTTGCCGTGGCTAGGTCTGCGAAGGCTGCCCGGCACACAACGAAAAAGCCAGCAAATACTGGCGCGCCCGACACGATTCGAACGTGTGACCTCCACCTTCGGAGGGGATTGGATCACAAGACCAATCTGTATTAGCGCACAGCACACGGCGCTGATGACGTCTTTTGTATAGCGCGTGACACGCACACGACTTGGGTATGGCGGCAGAGAGTCGCACCCCTCCCGGCCGCGAAGAAAGCGCCGGGTCCACTGGTAGGTACACTGGAAAGTCGCCACTCAAAAAGTGATGGAATTTCAAATTGATAAGCGATGGTTCGATTCCGCCCCTGGCACCAAAGCCACGATTTTGTGCGCTGGAGCACGATCTTATGCGATGCGTTGCCAGATGACGCGAAGAGCGCTCGCGCATTTCTCTTGCTAGGGTGCGTACCTCGTCGCTGAGATGACGGTTTGCCTTGGGCAAGCGGCCTGCGCTTCCCCTCTGCTGGCCACAGCTCCAACATCTCAAGCCCGCGACTACGCGCAAACACCGGGCGCGGTCCTAAGCCTGAGGAAGCGCGACGCCCGTTAGCTCCTCCAATTTGGCGATGAGCTGCTCCTGGAATTGGGGATCGAGGGCCTCGCCGGCCGGCTGCTCCTGCCTGAGATGGTGCCAGTAGTGTCCGCTGACCACTGCAGCCGGTTCGTCGCTGACGGCGAGCCAGGCCTGGGTCCGTTGGCCCGTATCGAGGTCGACCGGCGCACCCGGGCCGCCCATTTTCGTGCGCGCCCAGCCGGGATCGACGGCATTGCTCAAGACCTGCGGCCAGCGTCGCGCCAGAGCGAAAGCGAGCGCGACGACCTGCAGCTTGCTTTCGGCGTAGGCCTTTGCCGGATCCCAAGTCCGCTTCGTCCAGTCAAGGTCGTCCAGCGACCCCTCTCCGCCGCGGTGCAGGCCGCTGCTGACGTAGACCAGCCGACCGGGACGCTCGATCAGCGCGGTCAGAATGTACGGCGCCAGGGTGTTCACCGCCAACGTGGAGGCATGGCCCTCGGGCGTCGCGCCGCGACTGCGCTCGGTGTAGACGCCGGCGTTGTGGATGATCGCATCCATTCGCCCGATCGCGTTGACCTGATCCACGATGCTCCTGGTCTCGGCGGCGCTGCGGAGATCGCCGATGACGATTCCTGCGGCTTGCGAGGAGCGCTTGCCGATGGTCGCGACGCGATCCGCCGATCGTGCGTGCAGGACCACTCGATGTCCGTCATCGAGAAGCGACTCCGCCGCCGCCCGCCCGAGTCCGTCCGTGCTGCCCGTAATAAAAACAATCGCCACTCGCTCCTCCTCTCGATGTCCAGAAGCTTCCAGGATCGTCGCCCCCAACGCCAGATCGACGTAAGGCAATGTTTTCGAATTCAGCCGCCCTTGGCTTTGCGCCCGCGGCCGCTCGGCTTTACCGGCACGCTCTTTCCATACTTCCTCCACCAAGCGGTCAGTGCCTGCATCGTGGGAGCGAGCCCCCGCGCTTTGGACGTGATCTCATATTCGACGCGGGGCGGCACTTCCGCGAACACGGCGCGTGACACCAGACCGTCCGCTTCGAGCTCACGGAGCTGTGCCGTCAGCATGTGCTGGGTGATGCCCGGGATCGCCTTTCGCAGCTCCCCGAAGCGGTAGACGCGCTGATTGAGCAGCCACATGATCTCCAGCTTCCATTTGCCTGAGAGCAGCGCGAACGCGCGCCGCATCTCTTCATGCATGTTGATCTGTTTATCGGCCATAGTCTGCTTTTCCATACTAGCAACAGGTTATTCATCCTACTTGCGAATACAGATCTTAGCCGACATTTTCGACGAGCGCTGCGGATGCACAGACGCAATCACGCATTCCGAGCAGCTGCGAAGTCGAAGGAGCTGTTGCTGCCGCAACGGCGCTCAGGAAGGGATCATGGCATCGGTCTACATATATTGGGTCAGCACCACGCTCTTGTGCCTGCTGTATCTGACCTCGACCTACATGTACGCAACAAAAGGGGACTGGGTCCGGAAGGCACTCGCCGACCTCGGTTACCCGGCCTACCTCGTGCGGTTCATGATCGTGGTGAAGATCGTCGGCCCGGTCGCCATCGTGTCGCGTTTCAACGTGGTGCTCAGCGATCTCGCTTATGCCGGCGTCTTCTATCACCTCCTGCTGTCTGGAATGGCGCATATCGGCGTGCGCAGTCTCAAGGGCGCTCTGCCGGCGGCCATTGGCCTGATCTTGCTGGCCGCTTCCTTCGCAACGCAGAACGTCGCTCGTGAAGTCCCGTCACCCTACGTGCAAGCGGCGATGCTCTGACGCGTTGCGGAGCCAATCAACACACCAACGAATGGAGATGAACATGGGTCGCCTTAACGGTAAGGTCGCCATCGTCACGGGCGCCGGTCGCGGCATCGGTCGCGCCACCGCGAAGCTGTTCGCGGTTGAAGGCGCGAAGGTCGCCGTCGTGTCACTTACTCCCGCAAACGTGGATACAGTTGTGGCCGACATCGAGGCTGCCGGCGGGACCGCGATCGGCGTGGTTGCCGACATAAGCAATGCGGATCAGATCAAAGCCGCAACGGAGAAGGCTGTCGCGGCCTTCGGCGGGATCGACATCCTCGTGAACAACGCGTTCGATCCGTCCGCGCCGTTCTCGTCCATCATCGATCTTTCGTTGGAGCAGTTGCAGCGCAATTTCGAAATGGGCCCGATCGCCTATCTACGGACGATGCAGGCCTGCTACCCCTACCTCAAAGCCAGCGGAGAGGGCCGGATCATCAACTTCGCCTCTATGGCCGGAGTGATCGGCCTGGTGGGCTACGGCCCTTACAACATGGCGAAAGAAGCGGTGCGCGCCCTGACCCGGACTGCCGCGCGGGAATGGGGCGCCGATAAGATCACCGTAAACAACGTTCTGCCGGTAGCGGAAACATGGGGCAAGGAGGTGAATGTGCCCGCGCCGACCAACCCGCTCGCTCGCTTTGGATCGCCGGAAGAGGACATCGCACCAGTGGTCCTGTTTCTCGCGAGCAAGGACGCTCAATTTCTTACGGGCTACAGCCTCACTCCGGATGGAGGCTCGATCATCGACAGCGCGCGCTGACTGCTGAGTTGGGAAGCATGACAAGGCGTGTCCCCAGAGATCGTCAACGTCTCTGCAATCTTCAAAAATGTACGACGGAGAATTCTGGAGCTTCGCAACGTCAGCGAGTTCGCCCTGAGGAATCTAACAACTTGTTCCTACCGAAAGAGGATCACTCATGAATGAGCGACGGGTATCTGGCGGCAATTATGTGTTTTTCGGCGGTTCCACCGGGATTGGTCAAGCTGCGGCGGTCGAGCTGGGGCGCCGGGGCGCGAACGTGCTGATCGTCGGTCGGGGACGAAAGGCCGGCGAGGTCGCAGTCGAGGCCGTTCGCGCGGCGGGCGGCGAGGCCGCCTTCCTGAGCGCCGACCTATCGACCCTCAGGGGCGTCAAGGCGGCGGCGGAGGGGGTCATCGCCTGGCGACCGGTCCTGCACGGGGTGATGCACACCGCCATGGCCGCGTTCAAGGGCAAGACTTTGACGGCCGATGGTCTGGAGTTCGCCTTCGCCCTGCAATACATGGCGCGCGCGGCGCTCAATCGGGCCCTGGTCGAACCGCTCGCCGCCTCGGGCGATGGACGCATTGTTAGCATCACGGGCAATGTCCCGTTGTCGTTCATGCCCGATCTGGATGACCTGCAATTCGAGCGCCGCAAGTGGAGCTTCTACAAGTCGATCCTGGGTACGCACCTCCTTGGTCATCTGCATGTCCAGGAAGCCGCGCGGTTGTGGCGCGACCGTCCTGTGACTATCGCGGCGGCCTGTGTCGGTTCCACCAAGACCAAGGTCATGGCCGATCCGCTCATGCCCTTGAGCATGAAATTGCTGGGACTGTTCGGTACAACGCCCGAGGTTTCCGCAGTCAACGCAGTCCGCATTTTGACCCAGGCTTCGCCGGCCGACTTGGATGGAGTCGTCCTGCGTAACCCCAAGCGTTTCGAGCCGGAGCCACTTGCAATGAACTCTGATGCCGCCAGGAAGCTATGGGCCCTGACGGGCGACATTGCAGCCAAGCACGGCTTATCGTTGGTCTGACGAGCACAAATTGGATCTCGCATGCCAAATACCGCCTTCGGTTGCCGGCGAGCCTTCGAGCTATCGCGCAAGCCGCTGATCGGGCAATGCGCCAGAACGGAATAACGAGCCATGAAAACGAATGTCATCGTAGGGGCCAGTGCTGTCGGAAGCACTGTCGCGTCCCTGCTCGCTGAACGCGGCGAGAATGTACGGCTCGTGAACGCAGAGGCGGCGGCCCAACCCATCCTTTGATCGAGCGCATCGCGGCGAACGCGGCCGATGCCGACCGGCTGAGCACAATCGCCGAAGGTGCAGCCGCTCTCTTCAATTGCGCCAACCCGGCCTATGATCGTTGGCTGATCGACTGGCCGCCGATCAGTGCGGCATTGTTGAAGGGATCGGATGGCTTGACGCCTCGACGGAGGAACGCTGGAGGCGCGGTCAGGTCGATTGCCTCGAGGGCGCCGTGCAGGTCAACCCACAGCGCCTATCGGAAGCCTTGAAGCTGTTGCAATCCTGGGCGACCGGCAGGGGGCTTGTCGGCAAACCTGACGGAGTATGTCGCACGCACCCCGCAACGCCAGGCGCTGCACTTCAGCCGCAGCGCAGATAGCGCGATCGAGGCGATGTACCGGACCCATTGGGTTTCACAGGAGCTCTCCGAGAAGCAGCGCAAACGCGTGGTCGAGAAAGCAAGCCGTGCCCCGGAGCTCGTGGTGGTCCAACCTTTGAAGCACGACTGGACATGCCACCGATGCGGCGGCACCGGCGATCTCTTGATGATGCAAGATCCCGGCCCGGCATGCGTGTCCTGCGTTGGTCCCGGCGATCTTGAGTTCCTGCCGGCCGGCGATGCGCTGCTCTCGCGGCGGGTGAAGGCGAAAAAGCGCAAAATGGGCCGTTGTCGTGCGCTTCAGCCGGACCCGTCGTCGCTACGAACGGCAAGGCCTGCTGGTCGAACCGCCGGCCTTGGCGGAGGTGGAACGCGAGTTGGAAACGACGCGAGGCGAATGATGTCCGTCGGCCGCGGCAGCGTCTCTAGAAGCCGACGGTTTCAAATCACCTCGAGCTTGCGAACGACTTCCATGAGATCCTTTGTGCTTTGTTCGAGGGTGCGACCACTCGTGTCGACCACAGCTTCTGCGTGGGCATAGAGGCTCTCCCTGCTGGTCAGGATGGAGCGCAACTCTTCCATGGCTTTCGGGTTACCTTTCATCGGACGGAGATCGCCCTGCTTGCGCACGCGCTCCATATGCTCTTCCGGGCGCGCTCTCAGCCATACCGTGTGGAAGTGGCGCAAAAGATAGGAGAAGGTTTCTGGCTCTGCGACGATTCCGCCCGCGACGGCGAGCATGGATTCCGAAGTGGTCGCCACGATTCTTTCGAGCGCCTGTCTTTCCAGACGCCGGTAACCTTCCTGGCCATACAACGCCATAACTTCGTTGACAGGAATTCCACTAACCTCTTCGATTTCGCGGTTCAATTCCAGAAATGGCAAGGACAGCTCCTTGCTCACGATTTTTCCGAGCGTCGACTTGCCGGCTCCGCGCAGACCGATCAGGCATAGCCGCTTCTCCCGCAGGCGCGTCGGATCACCGGGGTCGAGAAGTCGCATGACACGGCGGCGTTGGTCCAAGGTGGCCGTCCGGAAGAACTCGGAAAAGCGAACAACTTCGGACGACCAGGGATCATCGGCTCCGACGAGCCATTCGATGCGATGATCGAGCGCGAGCGACACTCGCCCAAGCAGAGCAATCGAGATATTGCCCCTTCCGCCCTCGAGCTGCGCCAGATAGCGCAAAGAGACTTGGGACAATTCAGCGAGAACGCGACGGGAAATGCCTCGTCGTTCGCGAGCCTTGCGGACTCGTTCTCCAACCAGAGCGACGAATTTGTCGGCGCTTTCTTGCACCAGGAGCTTTCGCTCCTTCAGCCGCTTGCTCTGTGAATGCCCGTTCTTTGCCACGATCCAAAACCATGCGACGGAAGTTCGTTTGAGACCCTGCGATTAGCACGTTTTATCGTCTGGCCAGCGACCCCTTCGCGGCAAGACGTGCGACGGCCTGCGGATCCCTCGACGAACCGTCAAAACAGCTGGCGCGGCGAAGCCTCGGTATTCCGGCACGTCGAGCAAAGGCACTCCCAAAATATCTTCTTCCAAGTGCGCTTCCGGCAAGCCCATCAAAAATTGGATGAATCAGCTTCGGAGCGATTATCCGCTGCAGTGCAACCAACCGGATCAGTGTATTTTAATGCTTGCGGAGTGAACGATGTGCATTATCATGCACCTTGCCTTTTTAGGCAAAAAAGAACGTGGAGGGGTTCTTTGAGAGGACAGCCGTAGAGAGTTCGTTCTCCAGCAAGCTTATCTGTCCGCCAAAAAAATCAGCGCATTCGGAAAATCGTGCACGCCGCGAGAGCGGTCGTCGCACCATGACTTCATCAAAAAAGGGAGGAAACAAATGAGACAGCACAAGCCACTGTTTGGTTTAGTGGTCGCCTTGATGAGTTCTAGTGCCTTCATTCCATCGTCGGCCACGGCCGCCCCGCTTCCGAGCTGCAGCGGCCTCGCGGCACAATTGCTGGCGGGCGAAGGCGTGAGCGCTGCGACTTCGGCCGTCCAGCCCGCGGCAGGTGGGCACCGGTCCTACTGCTTGGTCAACATCACTGTTTCAGAGCTAGCTGGCCCGAAGGATGGCTATCTGGTGGGACAGAAGCAGATGATCAAGGTCGGAATTGGTCTGCCGCTGAGCCCCGCCGACGGCGGTACCGGAAGCTCGGTCGGCGCCTGGAACGAGCGCATTGAGGATCTGGGCGGCGGCGGATACGCCGGATCGGTGGGACCGGTTACGGGGGCCACGGACGCGGGGTATGTGGGTTCATCGACCGATACGGGGCATCCAGCGTCCGCCGGCGGCACGTTCGCCTTGAACCCGGACAACACGCTCAATTGGGGCCTTATCAGAGATTTCGCATTCAACGGAATTCACCAACAAGCCGCTTGGACGAAAAAACTAACCAAGTTGTACTACGGCAACGGGCCGAAATTCACTTATTGGAACGGTTGCTCGACGGGCGGTCGTCAAGGTCACCAACAGGCGCAGAAATATCCCGGGGACTTCGACGGGATTCTTGCCGGTGCCCCCGCTTTCAATTGGGACCGCTTCATCCCATCAGAGCAATGGGGTGAGATCGTTATGAATAAGGAAGTCGGGGCGCCGATTTCCGTCGCGAAGCTGAACGCCGTGAAGAATGCGTCGATTGCTGCCTGCGACGCGCTCGACGGGATCACCGACGGCGTCATCCAGGATCCGCGCGCCTGTCACTTCAAGGCAAGTGCTTTGGCCTGCACTGGGGATCCGGCCACTTGCTTGACATCCGCCGAAGCGAGCGCGGTCAACAAGATCTGGGATGGTCCTCCGGGACCGAAAGCCGGCGAACGGCTATGGTTCGGTCTTGAACGCGGCACGACCTTGCTTGGGCTGGATGGTCCATCACCATTCTCGATCTCCACGCAATGGTTCCAGTATTGGGTCGATCAAAATCCCGGTTTCGATTGGCATACCATCACGGAGGACAGCTTCGCCCAACAATTCAAGCAGTCGGAACTGAAATTCCACGACGTGATCGGAACGGACAACCCGGATTTGTCGGAATTCCGCGAACATGGTGGAAAGATGATCATGTATCACGGCCTGGCTGATCTGTTGATCATGCCGCGAGGTTCTTACAACTACTACAATCGCGCGACCAAACACGCTGGCGGGCTTTCCCACCTGCAAAAGTTCTATCGCTTCTTCCCGTATCCCGGCAACAGCCACTGCGGCGGCAATCCCGACCAGCCGAATGCGCCCTTGATCAACACGACAGATCTCTTCAATGCGCTGGTCAACTGGGTTGAGAAGGGGACCGCGCCGGATTCCATCACCGCATACAACAACGCGACACCAGCGTTGGCGACGGTTAGCCGTCCCATCTGCAAATATCCGGACAAGCTCGTCTACAACGGCACGGGCAGCACGAACGTAGCCTCCAGCTTCGCGTGCAAACATGAGTCGCACGATGACCTCATGGAAGAGGAAAAAACGCTTCCGGATGCAGACCTCGTCGAGGACCGTCACGACAATCACGATCGCGACAATTAACCGTGTCGGGTTGTTAACGCTGAAGTAAGGTTGCCAAAAGGAGCGCAGGTGAGCTGGAGGCTCACGTGCGCTCTTTTGCTGTGGCGAGTTTGCGCCCGGCAGGTCAGGGAAAAATAACCACCGCGTCAGTTAGGCCGCCTTGTTCAGGATTGCGCAACGGCGGCGGCTGCATGATCCGGACAGATTGCGCTTGTGGAAGATATTTCACGCGGGGGCGTTAGCCTGATGTTTACCATATACAACTGCATCGCCTACGAGCATGACCTGCGCCTGGTGGTGCTGGCGGCCCTCGTATGCGCGATCGCGTCTTTCGCGGCGATCAACTTCCTCAATCACGTCCGCAAGACGACCGGCTATATGCGCGATGTCTGGTTGTGCGTCGCCGCCACCGCGAGCGGCTTCGGCATCTGGGCGACGCACTTCATCGCCATGCTTGCGTACTCGCCTGGCATCCCGAGCGGATACAATATTATCCTCACCATCCTATCGCTGCTTGCGGCCATCCTGCTCACCGGCGTCGGTCTTCTGGTCGCGTCCGCAAACCGCGTGGCTGCCGGGCGCTGGATCGGTGGAGCGATCGTCGGCGGCGGCATCGCGGCGATGCACTACACCGGAATGGCAGCTTTCGAGATCGCCGGGCGGATTGAGTGGGATCCCGCTCTCGTTATCGTTTCCATTGCGCTCGGCGCGGCGATCGGAGCGACGGCGCTGCCGGCCGGTTTGCGCGACGGGTCGATGAAATGGAAGGCCATCGGGGCCGTGCTGCTCACGCTGGCAATCTGCAGTCATCATTTCACCGCCATGGGCGCGGTCTCGATCATCCCCGATCCGACGGTCGTGGTGTCGGCACTGGCGCTTCCGGCTGGCTGGCTTGCGCTTGGCGTCGCGCTCGCCTCGCTGACGATCCTGTTTCTCGCCTGCGCGGGTCTTGCGCTCGATATCCGTGAACGCCATCGCGCCGAACTTGAGGTCGATCGCATGCGCGGCCTTGCCGATGCGTCGGCCGAGGGCTTGCTGGTCTGCTACGGCGAGAAGATCGTTTCGATCAATTCGAGCCTGACGGAACTGACCGGCTACGTCCCCGACGATGTGATCGGGAAATCGCTGGCGATCTGTTTGCCCGAGGAGGCTATCAGGCACAAGCTGGTCGCGAAGCCGCGGGAGCGGATCGAGGCGGAATTGCGCGATGTCAACGGCCAGTTCATTCCGGCTGAATTCATCCTACGCTCGATCGACTTCGCCGGTCAGCCGCATCATGCCATCGCCGTCCGCGATCTGCGTGACCGCAAGAAAGCCGAAGAGCACATTCATTTCCTGGCGCACCACGACGCTTTGACAGGGTTGCCGAACCGAAACAGCTTCAACGCCCGGCTCGACCAGGAAATCGAGGCGCACCATGCCTCGGGCCGGTCATTTGCCGTGTTCTGCCTCGACCTTGATCGCTTCAAGGAAGTGAACGACCTGTTCGGGCACGCAGCCGGTGATGCGCTCCTCAAGCGGGTCGCGAAATGCGTGACCATGGTGCTCGATCGTAACCAGATGATGGCGCGGCTCGGTGGCGATGAATTTGCGATCATCGCGACAAACCTCACCAGTCCATCGGCGGCGGGCCGCATCGCCGACAATATTATCGAAGCATTGCGGATCGAAAACGAATCATCGACCACCGCCTCGTTCGTTTCCGCCAGCATTGGCGTCGCGATCTTCCCGAACGATGCGGGGGACGGACGCGGCCTCCTCACCCACGCGGATACCGCGCTCTATCGCGCCAAGACCGACGGCCGCGGCGTTTATCGCTTCTTTGAAGCCGCGATGGGCATTGAGGTGCGCGATCGCCGCATGCTGGAGCACGATCTGCGCTCCGCGATCGCACGCGATGAATTTGAACTGGCTTATCAGCCACAAGCCCGGCTTGATACGCGCGAGATCACGGGGTTCGAGGCCCTGTTGCGGTGGCGTCACCCGCAGCGCGGTCAGGTGCCGCCTTCCCTGTTCATTCCCGTGGCGGAGGAAAGTGGAACAATCCAGCAGATCGGTGAATGGGTGCTGAGACAGGCATGCGGGGAAGCGAGCGGCTGGACCAATCCGCTCAACGTCGCCGTGAACGTCTCGGCGATGCAACTGCATAATCCGCAATTTACGCAGCTCGTCCACGGAATCCTCGTTCAAACCGGGCTGAATCCCGGACGGCTCGAACTGGAGATCACCGAAACCGCGCTGGTCCGTGATTTCAACCGGGCGCTGGCGACGTTGCGTCAGCTCAAGGCACTGGGCGTCCGCATCGCGATGGACGATTTCGGGACCGGTTACTCGTCGCTGTCGAATCTGCGGGCGTTCCCGTTCGACAAGATCAAGATCGACGGCTCGTTCATCAGGGCGGTTAACACCAACGAACAGGCGGCGACCATCGTTCGAGCGGTGCTTGGCATTGGGCGTGGGCTCAAGCTTCCGGTGCTGGCTGAAGGTGTAGAGACCCGCGAGGAGCTCGGTTTCCTGGGCAATGAGCTCTGCGATCAAATTCAGGGCTATTTGATCGGAAAACCGGCCGGTATAGCCGGCTTCCGCTATCTCACCCACGCCGTGGAAAGCGCGCGCGATCTCGAATTTCCACTTCCCCATGCCGGTGAGGGCGTCGCGCTGAAAGTCGTCAGCGGATGAAGACGATGCGCGCGATCAACGCGTGGCGGCGCCGGTAGCGCGGTTCGGCCAGAGAGGCGATCTCAGGTCTCGTGTCCGTGCGCGCTGTCTTGTCGTCTCACCCCGTCCGCGCTCGTTTGCCACCAGCCGATTGATCAACGCTTCGTCCTCGGTGGTGAAGCGATAATCGAGCGCCTTCAGATAATCATCCCATTGCTCCTCCGTCCGCGGCCCCGCGATCACCGCCGAGACGAATGAAGAGTTCAGCACCCATGACACCGCGAACTGCCCCGCGGTGATGCCCTTGGCTTCGGCGTGCTGCCTGATCTCTTGCGCAAGCCTTAAGGATTCCGGCCGCCACTCGGTCTGCATCATCCGCTTGTCGTTGCGCCCCGCTCGCGTATCCTTGTCGGGTGCGGCATCGACGCGGTACTTGCCGGTCAGGACGCCGCGCGCCAGCGGGCTATAAGCCACGATGCCGAGGCCGTAATAGCCGCAGGCCGGAAAGTGCTCGACTTCCGGCATCCGGTTCATCGCGTTGTAATAGGGCTGGCTCGCGACCGGGCGATCGATGCCGAGGCCGTAATAGCCGCAGGCCGGAAAGTGCTCGACTTCCGGCATCCGGTTCATCGCGTTGTAATAGGGCTGGCTCGCGACCGGGCGATCGATGCCGAGGCGGTCGCAGATGTTGCAGATTTCGGCAACGCGCCAGGCGCGGTAATTCGAGACGCCGAAATAGCGCACCTTGCCGGCGCGGATCAATTCTCCCATCGCGCGCACGGTCTCTTCCAGCGGCGTCGCATGGTCTTCCTTGTGCAGATAATAAATGTCGATGTAATCGGTGCCGAGCCGCCTCAAGCTTTCGTCCGCGGCCTGGAGTACCCAACGCCGCGACAAGCCGCCGCGGTTGGGATCGTCGCCCATCTGGTTGGCGAGTTTTGTGGCGAGAACCCAACTGTCTCTATTGTTGGAAATGGCGCGGCCCACCACCTGCTCGGCGTTGCCGCCATTATAGGCGTCCGCGCTATCGATGAAATTGATCCCGGCCTCGCGCGCCTTGGCGACAATCCGCGCCGAGGTCGCCTCATCCGCCGGTCCGCCGAACATCATGGTGCCCAGACAGATCGGCGAAACCTTCAGGCCGCTGCGGCCGAGTTTTGAGCCCGTCATTGCGAGCGCAAGCGAAGCAATCCGGAGTCGTAAAGAAAGCTGGATTGCTTCGTCGCGGAGCCTGTCATCGGGCGCGCGTTCGCGCGACCCGTTGGCTCCTCGCAATGACGGCGAGGGTATGGCTTACTCGCTCTTCAAAATCTTGAATACGCCGTTCGCCATGGCGATGCAGCGCCGCTCGACGGTCACCTCAGTACTCATGAAGATCAGGCTGCGGGTGGAACGTACCACGCGCGGGCGCGATACCAGGATCTCGCCGATCTTGCCGGCCTCGACAAAATGCACGTCGAGCTGCACGGTGGCAAGCATCGGTTTGCCCGACACGAAACGCGCGGTGATGCCGCAGGTGCGGTCCGCAAACGTCATCAGGACGCCGCCTTGCACCAGGCCGCGGCGGTTGTGATGCTTGTCCTCGGTGATCAGCGCGAATTCATATTGGCTCTCGACAAGGCGCTGCCACAACGGCCCGACCAGATGCAGGAAGCCGGTGGTATCGACCACCTTCCAGCCGTCGGATTTGAGTTTCCCGGCGGCCTTGTCGATCATTTCGAGGTTCCCGTGTTCCGGCTTTCGGCCTCTTTTCATCAATGGCAGACGTAGTGTAGTCAAGCATTATGAGGCTGCCGGGACAGCCCTGTCACTGAGCTGGAACAACCGGTGTTTGCCTGGAAGTAGCCGCGGTTTGCGCTACAACAGGTGGGATGCATCGCCAAACGATTCGCCACGGCCTGAAAATTCTTGCGCTGACGCTGGCCCTGCTTGCGCCGCGGGCGCTCGCGGCCGAGCCGGGCGCGTTGCCGCTCGCGGCCGGCGCTGCCACGGCTCAGATGGCCTCGCCGCAAGCGATATCGGAATATCGCCGCAAGTTCAGGGAATATCAGCAAGCGCGCGCGGCGTTCGAGGCGGAGGCCGGCGCCTATTGGAGCTCGATCGCGGAGAAGCGGCGCGGCCGCAACGCCAAGCGGCGCGAGCATCTGGCGATCACGCTCGACGACTACGTGCTGACGCAGCCGCCGGTCTATACCGGGCCGAAGCGGCCGGTTAGTCCATCGCCCGAAGCCGAGGAACCACGCGAACCCCGCGAGCGCAAATACATCCCCGTGGCCGCCGATCTCCTCAAGGCTGCCGCCGATTATTTTCAGTGGACGCCCGAGCGGCCCGCGAACGAACTGGAATTCAAGCGGGCCTACGCCCGCTTCGCATCATCGGCGGGATTGACGCGCGAGCAGGCGGTGCGGGTCTATGCGTTTGAAACCGGCGGCAACGGCAGTCACGCCTCGCAGTCGGGTTTCCACGGATCGCACGCGATCTCGACCGCGATCGGCTACAACCAGCTCCTGACCACCAACACCGTCGAATTGCTCGCCGAGCAAGGCGAGAGCTTCGTCAAATTGCTGACGGAGAGGGCGGCAACTCTGTCAGGCCCGGCGCGGCTGACCATGGAGCGCAAGATCGCGGTTTTGAAAAAAATGGTGGCGCTGGCGCGGTCGGTGCCGGATGACTGGTCGCAACACGAAAAAATCGGCGATACCCCGCAGGGCTGGGCATTGCATGCCATGGTGCTCGACATCGACGTCGGACCGATGCTGCAGACCCACAAGCTGCTGACATCGGTCATCTTTGCGCGCATCAAGGGATATACGCGCCCGCTGAGCGCGGCCGAACTGGAGATGATGAACCTGACCGGCGACGGCACCGGGCTCGATATGGTGACCATGCCGCCGGCGATGCGCGACGTGGTGCCGACCTCGAATTTCTTCCAGCGCGGCGGCTATGAGCGCAATCCGGTCGCGATCCGCCACAACACGGTGGCGAAGCTTTTGGCAGTCACCGACCAGCGGATGGATTCCAACAGCAATCTGCCGGGCGCCAGGGAATTGGCGGCGGCGTTTTAGTTGCCTTCGCTTTTTTCCCTCTCCCCCTTGTGGGAGAGGGTGGCCGCGATGCGAAGCATTGCGGACGGGTGAGGGGTTTCTCTCCGCGGACGCAAACCCCTCATCCGTCGCGGACAAAGTCCGCGACACCTTCTCCCACAAGGGGAGAAGGGAAGTGGAATCAATTCGATCCGAACATGAACTTGCCGTCGCCCTCGAGATACGGGGCGCTGCGCATATAGAGTTGGCCATTATGGCCCATAAAGAACAGCGTGCCCTTCGGCACCTTCTTCGCGCCCTTCAAGAGCAGCCCGGCATTGTTGGTGCCCATCTTGTAGATAAACGTCTTGCCTTCCTTGTCGTAGGCGTAGCCGGTGTCCGGTTTCAATTCCCAGGGTGTCGGCGCCGCGGCTTGCGCGAATGCGGATGTGGCCAGCGCGCTCAGTGCGGCGGCCATCAAGAAGGTCTTGGTCGAAGTTGTCATCATTCTTATCCTCCCCACGATGACTTCTGAACAAATCACGAACGCCGTTGTCCCGTCAATACAACCTGCCCTCACAACCTGCCTTTGCAACCTGCCGCGGGCCGCACCCACGCGCCATAAGACTTTGTGATTTCGCGTGTGCGGCTTCGCGACTATCTTCTCGGTTCGGTCTAGAACCGGAGTCTACAGATTTAGTCATAGGGATGATTCGGATGAACCACGTCATAAAAATTTGTTTGGGTTTGGCGCTGCCGCTGCTGACGCTGGTTTCCGTAGCCCGTGCCGACGAATTCAAGCTTTCAAACAACCAGAGAATTTCCTGCAGCCGCGGCCTTTCCGCCGGCAAGCTCAACACCTCGACCTGCAAATCCTATGCTTATCTCTTCAACGTCAAGACCTCGGAATATTTCCGCTGTCAGGTCACGCTGGCGCTGACGCGGGACAACAAGGAAGTGATCAACGTCCAGACCGACGGCGGCTGCACCAAGAAGCCGCGCATCTTCGACACCGACTCCAATTATGCCTTCGACGCGACCGAAACCGAGCCGCCCAACACCAATTCGTTCTTCGGGCCCGGCGGCTATTCGATATGGGCCGCCGATACCACCGCGCAGAAAATCCGCGGCTGCATCACCATCTCCTCCGGCCTCGGCTCCGACATTTCGAAATGCCTCGACATGACGTTTCAGTGAGTGTGCGAATTAAATAGTGCATTCTCCGCGAATGCTCGTCATGCCCGGCCTTGTGCCCGCCTTCGCTGAAGCTTCGGCGGACTGGCATTGAGCCCGGCGAAGCCTTGGCGTAGCTGGCTGCCGGGCATCCACGTCTTAGGCGCAGCAACGAAAAAGACGTGGATGGCCGGGTCATAGGCGAGCGGAAGCGACGCCGTCCTTCGGGCGGCTATGCCCGGCCATGACGAAAGAGAGAAATGCCCTAGTGCCCCATGCGCGCCGAAGCCGGGTGTCCCGGCACTTTGAAGCGCTTGCCGGTATCGGTGACTTTGCTGCCGTTGACTTTCAGGATCGAGAAATCCTCCGTCATGTAGTTTCCGGCCAGGATGTATTTTCCGTCGGGCGTGAACAGCACCGCCTCCGGCAATCCGCCGACCTCGATGTCCTGGGTCTTGGTCACCTTCTTGCCGTCGATCTTCAAGATCGAGAGGCTGCCGTTCTTGTGATAGAAGAACGCCTTCTTGTTGTTCGAGCCGCTCAGAATGGCCGAAACCGCAAGATCGCCCTTCGGCGACATCGCCATTCCTTCGGGGCCATCGCCGACCACCACCTTGTCGATGACGCGCGGAGGGTTGGCTTCGAGATCGATCACGCTCACGGTGTCGACGTTGCCGTCCGACGAGCCGGCGCCGCCATTGTCATTGGTTAGCGCGAGCTTGCCATTGGGCGTCACCACGACGTTGTAGGGCCACTGGCCGACCGGCAACTCGAGCTTGTTGTAGGTCACCTTGTCGCCGGCGACGTCGAGCACCGACACCTTGTGCGCCGGGAATCGCACGGCCAGTGCCCGCTTGCCGTCCGGCGTGAACACCACATGCGCGACACTGTCGGGCATCGTTACCGTATCGGTGAGCTGGACGTCGGTACCGTTGATCGAGAGCACGCTGATCGAGTTGCCGCCGCGATTGGCAACCAGCGCCATCTTGCCGGACGGGCTGATGCTCAACCCCGACGGCTGCTTGCCGACGGTGACGGTCGCCGCCAGTTTCGGTGGGCTCGCTTTGAGATCGATGACATAGACCTTGTCGTCAGGCACCTGCTTCAGCGCGTCGCCCTCCCTGGTCACGTCGACCGAATCCGCCACCAGCGCGACCGAGCCGGTCGGATCGATATCGACATTGACCGGCGGCCCGACGATCGAATTCTTCAAGGGCAGGGTGGCGACGATCTTGGGACTTTCAGGATTGGCGAGATCCACGATCAGGACCGTGTCCTTGCCAGGCGCGGATAGGATGGTCTTGCCATCATCGTCCCACCAGACTTTCTCATCGTTGCCTACGATCATGAACGGCTTGGCAGATGCGAGATTGAGGATGGAGCTGCAGATGAAAATGGCTGCTCCCAAGGATAATCCAACGGCACGACTGAAAGGCATTGTAGCGTTCTCCCGGATATGACCGGCCTCTGATGGGGCGGTTTCGCGGGCCGGACAGTACGCGGGGAACCGCATGGTTTCCAGTGCCAGGAAAGCGTCAAGAACAGCCGGTGGGCGGCCTCGAATGCTTGTTTGCCGCAACCCTGCCTTTGGCTATTGGAGGTTGACCTCAGCCCCCCGTCCGTCCAATTTCGCCGCCGGTTTGGGGAGAATTTTAGATGATTGCAAAATTGATCGGCGCTGCCGCCGTGGTGGCGGCGGTCCTGTCGGCGCCTGCCGTACAGGCGCAACAATTCATCAACGTGCTCACCGGCGGAACATCGGGCGTCTATTATCCGCTTGGGGTTGCGATCGGAAAAATCTACAGCGACAAGATTGCCAACGTTAAGACGCAGGTGCAGGCGACCAAGGCGTCGGTCGAGAATCTGGTCCTGCTGCAGCAGGGCCGCGGCGAGCTCGCCTTTGCGCTGGGCGATTCGCTCAAAGCGGCCTGGGAAGGCGACGAGGAGGCCGGCTTCAAGAAAAAGATGGATAAGCTGCGGACCATCGGCGCGATCTATCCGAACTATATCCAGATCGTTGCCACCGCCGACAGCGGCATCAAGACGCTCGCCGATCTCAAGGGCAAAAGCCTCTCGGTCGGCGCACCGAAATCCGGAACCGAACTCAACTCGCGCGCGATCCTCGGCGCAGCCGGCATGAGCTACAAGGACATCGGCAAGGTCGAATATCTGCCGTTCGCCGAATCCGTCGATCTCATGAAGAACCGCCAGTTGAACGCGACGCTGCAATCGGCGGGACTGGGCGTCGCCTCGCTGAAGGACCTGAGCACCTCGGCCGACATCACCGTGGTATCGGTCCCCAAGGAAATCGTCGACAAGATCGGCCCGCCCTTCGTTGCGGTGACAATCCCGGCCAATACCTATACCGGCCAGGACAAGGACGTTCCGACCGCCGCCGTCGTCAATTATCTCGTGACCAGCTCCGAGGTCTCCGACGATCTCGCCTACCAGATGACCAAGCTCGTCTTCGAATCGCTGGGCGAACTGGCGAATGCCCGCGTCGCCGGCAAGGAGATCAAGCTCGAGACCGCAGCCATCGGCAGCCCGGTGCCATTGCACCCCGGCGCGATCCGCTATTACAAGGAAAAGGGTTTGATTAAGTAAGAGACGATTATTTCTGTCGTCATGGCCGGGCTTGACCCGGCCATCCACGTCTTAGGGCTGAGAAAGAAGGTCGTGGATGCCCAGGACAAGCCCGGGCATGACGAACGTGGGAGTCAATGTTAGAGACGTTCGGCTGGGGAACGAATCAATGTTGCAAACCAGGGGCACCGAAGTCCCCGTCAGGGTCGAATTCGACAATTTCGAGCATGGCTTTCCTGAAGGGTTCGGCCCGGGCGGCTGGGGCCGTCTCGCCTATGCGGTCGGCATCGCCTTTGCGGCGTTCCGGCTTTACGTCGCGGCATTCAATTATTTGCCGAGCCAGGTGGTGCGCGGGATTCATGTCGGCTTCCTGATCCTGATGACCTTTGGCCTGATCGGCAACTTCACCGCCAAGGGCAATGCCGGCCGCGCCGCGGGCTGGCTGGTCGGCAGCGCCGGGTTCCTGTGCGGGCTCTACCAGTGGATCTTCTACGCCGAGCTGATCCTGCGTGACGGCGACCCGACCACGCTCGATCTCGCGGTGGGCACGCTGCTTGCGGTGTTGATCTTCGAAGGCACCCGGCGGCTGATGGGCCTGGCGCTGCCGCTGATGTGCGGCGCCTGCATTCTCTACTGGTTCTTCGGCCAGTATCTGCCGGCGCCGTTCAATCACCGCGGCTATGATTTTGATCAGGTCGTCTCGCATCTCGCCTATGGCACCGAGGGATTCTACGGCGTGCCGATCTATGTCTCGGCAACCTACATCTTCCTGTTCATCCTGTTCGGCTCGTTCCTGGAGCGCGCCGGCATGATCCAGTTGTTCACCGACGTCTCGCTCGGCCTGTTCGGCCGCACCCGCGGCGGACCGGCCAAGGTCGCGGTGTTCGCCTCCGGAATGATGGGGACGATTTCGGGCTCCGGCGTCGCCAATGTCGTCACCGTCGGCCAGTTCACGATTCCCCTGATGATCAAGTTCGGCTATCGCCGCGCGTTTGCCGCCGGCGTCGAGGCCACGGCCTCGATGGGCGGACAGATCATGCCGCCGGTGATGGGCGCGGTCGCCTTCATCATGGCGGAGACGCTCGGCGTCGATTATTCCGTGATCGTCAAGGCCGCGGTGATCCCGGCGATCCTCTATTTCGCGTCGGCCTTCTGGATGGTGCATCTGGAAGCCGGCAAGCATGGTCTCGTCGGCATGAAGAAGACGGAAATTCCGAGTGCCTGGAAGACGCTGGTGGCGCGCTGGTATCTGGTATTGCCGCTGGCGGCGCTGGTCTACATGCTGTTCGAGGGCTTCACGCCGCTCTATGCCGGCAGCGTGGGGCTTGCGCTGACGGTGGCGCTGATCCTGGGCACCAGCATCACGCTCGGTTTTTCCAACAACGTTCTGCGGTTTTTGTTCTGGGTCGGGCTTGCGCTGATCGCAGGCTCGCTGTCGCGCGACGGGATCGAGATCGTTCCGGTGGCGGGCGTGGTCTTGTTGCTGGTCGCGATCTCGGCGCTGACGCGCGGCGGCAGGGCCACGCTCGCCGCCTGCCGGGATTCGCTCGCCGAAAGCGCGAAGTCGGCGCTGACGGTGGGCATGGCCTGCGCCATCGTCGGCGTCATCATCGGCATGATGACGCAGACCGGCGTCGGCACCATCTTCGGCGGCTGGGTGATCGGACTTGGCGAGAAGAGCCTGTTCCTCGCGCTGGTGACGACGATGGTGCTGTCGATCCTGCTCGGCACCGGCATTCCGACCATCCCGACCTACATCATCACCGCGGCGCTGGCAGCGCCGGCGCTGGCCAAGCTCGGCGTGCCGCTGATCGAGAGCCACATGTTTGCGTTCTACTACGGTATCATGGCCGACCTCTCGCCGCCGGTGGCGCTGGCGGCGCTGGCGGCGGCCCCGATCGCCAGGGAAAACCCCGACAAGATCGGCTGGGAAGCGATGCGCATCGCGCTCGCCGGCTATGTCATTCCATTCGTGTTTGTCTATTCGCCGGCGCTGATGCTCCAGGCCGGCGATCCCATGACCGCAACGCTCGGATTCTATGGCGCGGTGGCGCTGGCGACCTTCAAGGCGCTGGTGGCGATCGGCCTGTTCGGCCTGGTCGCGATCGGGTTTCTGTTAGTGCGGTTGACGCTTGCCGAACGCGCCGTCGCGCTGATCGCGGCGCTCTGCCTGCTCGGCGGCTTTCCCTTCAGCAACCCTGCCGGCTTCGTCCTGACCGCAGCGCTTGCGCTCTGGCAGTGGCGGCAGCGTGCGCGGCTCGCGGTGGCGGCGGTTTGAGCCTTTGCCTCGCATCGGCCGGCGCACTCAAGACGCTGGCGCTTGCGGCCTTCACGCTCGCCTGGACCCATTCGGTCGAAAAGACCGACTGGCAGGAAGACTGGCGCATCACCGCCCGCGGACTTGAGCTGGTGCAGGCGCGGGTCAAGGGATCTGGCGCCGGCATGGAGCCGCCGCCGCAGGCGCGCCTTGTCGACGGCTGGTTTCAATGGCAACCCAAACGCGCTGCCGTGCCGCAACTGGTGCTGGGCAATTCCGGCGCCGCCGGCGAATGGCGGATATGCGCTGACGGCCATTGCCGGACGCTGTCGGAGATTTTCGAACGTCCGATCGGTGCTAACGTCACCGTCATGAGCGCCTGCGAACCATAAAAAGCCACTAAGCAAACAGGGAGACGTCGATGGATCGGCTCAAGGGAAAAATCGCGCTTGTTGTCGGCGCAGGCTCGATCGGGCCGGGCTGGGGCAACGGCAAGGCGACCGCCGCGACCTTTGCGCGCGAGGGCGCGCAGGTGTTTTGCGTCGATCGCAACGCGGCTGCTGCGGAAGAGACCGTGAAGATCATCGCAGGCGAGGGCGGCAAAGCAGCCGCGTTCACCGCGGACGTCTCGCGCGCCGCCGACGTCGAGGCGATGGTGGCGGCGTGCCTGAAGGCCTATGGCCGCATCGATGTGCTCGACAACAATGTAGGCATCGCAGAGATGGGAAGCGTCGTCGATGTGAGCGAAGCGAGCTGGGACCACGTCTTTGCCGTCAATCTCAAGAGTGCGTACCTCGCCATGAAACACGTCATTCCCGTGATGGTGAAGCAGGGCGGCGGCTCGATCATCAATATCTCTTCGATCGCCTCGATCCGCCATCTCGGCCTCTCCTACGTCTCCTACGGCACCACCAAGGCCGCGATGAATCAGATGACGCGCACCACCGCGGTCGAATTTGCGAGCAAGCATGTGCGCGTCAACGCGATCCTGCCGGGGCTGATGAAGACGCCGATGGTCGAACACTCCGCCGGCCTTGCGGCAAGCTATGCCAAGGGCGATGTGGAAGCGATGTGGCGCGCGCGCGACGCGCAGGTGCCGATGGGGCACATGGGCGACGCCTGGGACGTCGCCAACGCCGCGCTGTTTTTGGCGTCGGATGATGCGAAATACATCACCGGCATCGAGCTCGTGGTCGATGGCGGGATCACCTGCAAGGCGGGCGCGTAATCTGGTTGTCGCGGCGAACGCCAGAACGACTACGCCTGCGCGCTGAGCTCGGCCCGGTCCAATTCTTCCTCGAGCTGATGGAAGGCGTCATCGCCGATTTCTTCCGACCGGCGCAGTGTCAGGATCGAGCGCCGCGCCGCGCCGATCGCGCGCCGGCGCAGCGGATCGGCCGGAAGCTCGCTGGTTGGGACGCCACCGTCGGGATCGCCCTCGCCGCGCATCAGCATCGCGCGATACTCGAGCCGCAGGATTTCGGCTTCCTCGGACGGGTCGCCGTCGATCGCCTCGAGCGCGGCCCGATAGGCGATGCCGCGGGCGCGGGCGACCTCGACTGCGACCGGATCCTCATCCTTCAGTTTCAGCGCCAGGATCAGCGGCCGCAGCGTCAGGCCTTGAATGACGAGCGAACCCAACACCACGGCAAAAGCCGTCAGGAGGATCAGATCGCGATAGGGAAAGTTTTCCGGCAGCGCGAAGGCCGCCGCCAGCGTGACGATGCCGCGCATCCCGCACCACGCCGTCACGATGCCGCCCTTGACCGTCGGCAGCGCCATTGTATTGAGGGGATGGAACAGCCCCTGGGCGACCAGTGCACGCAGGGTGGCGCCATAGACGATGACCAGCACGATGCGGGCGAGGATGACGGCGGCGAGGACGTAAGCCGCTGTCGCGAGGTAGTCCATTCGCACCGCTTCGTCGAGCCGGATCCAGGTCGGCCGCAACTGCATGCCGATCAGCATGAACGCCAGCACGTTGAGGATGAAGACCGCGGTTTCCCACACCGCATAGGCCGGCACCCGAAGCCGCGCCGGGGTCCGCGCCGGTGCGGTGCGCGCGATGGTGATGGCATAGGCGACGATGGTCAGGATGCCGGAAAGGCCGACGCGCTCGGCGACGATCCACACCGTAAAAGTGCCGGCGAATTGCAGGATGATCGCGCTCGGCGCCTCATCCACCCGCCGTGACAGAAGTAGCCAAGCTCTGGCAAACAAATGACCGGCCACCAGACTGCCGGCCAATGCCAGCGCGAGGGAGGGCGCGAACTCGCTCCACCTGAGATGCTCCGCCGCGGCGGCGCCGACCGCGACCCGATAGATCAGCAGCGCGCTGGCGTCATTGAGCAGGCTCTCGCCTTCCAGGATTTTGAGGATCCGGTACGGCAGGTTGACCTGGCGCAGCACAGCGGTGGCCGCAGCGGCATCCGGTGGCGCAACGATGGCACCGAGTGCGATCGCAGCCGCCCACGGCATCTCCGGGACCATCCCATGCGCCAACACGGCAACGACCGCCGTGGTAACGCCGACGGCGAGCAGCACCAGCGTCGAGACCGGCACCCAATTGTTGCGGAGATCGCGCAGCGAAGTGTCGTAGGCGGCATCGAGCAGCACCGGTGCGACGAACAGCGCCAGTGCGAGAGCGGGCTCCAGCGTCCATGATGGTCCGGACGGCGCAAGCGTCAGCAGCACGCCGCCGATGGCAAGGAAGGTCGGGTAGGGGACCTTGATCCGCCTGGCCAGCGCCGACAACGCGACCGCGCCGAGCAACAAGGCGATGATCCACTCGAATGTCGTCAAGTCTCGAAATCCTGAAAGCGCGCCATTGCGGTCATCCTGATCCGCAATCTAACATCAAACCCCTCGTCTATAATCGTCGAGGCGCTGCCGCCGCTGCGGCAGCGGATCGCGACCGTTCCAATATTGGCCGTCCTGGTATAGAGGGCGTTTGCGCCGGAAATCTGATGCGAGTGGGCCCGAGAATACTGATCGCTGGTGCCGTGGCCGTGGGCCTGTTGTGCTCGCTGCCCCAAATCGCGCGCGCCACCGGCGCCGAGCCGGCGAAAGAGCCGCCGGTCGACCCGGCGCCTTGCGTGGCGGCGGTGAGCGCCAATGCCGACGACAACATCATCGCGGCCTGCGGCGCGCTGGTCGACAACGAAAAGACGGCGAGGACCGACCCGTATCAAGGCGCTGATCGCGCGCGGCGGCGCGTTGGGCCGCAAGGATCAGATCGACCGCGCGATCAGCGATTACGACGCCGTGCTGCGGCTCGATCCGGCGCAGGCCGATACCTACAACGCCCGCGGCGAACTGTGGCGCAAGAAGGGCGACCGCCCCAAGGCGCTGGCCGATTTTGGCGCGGCGATCAAGCTGAACCCCGGCCATGGCGCCGCGAAGGACAATTACCGGTCGCTGGCGCGGGAGCTGGAGCGGCTCGGCGCACTGATCGCGGTCGCTGGCAAGCCGAGCTTTAATTGCGCGAGTGCGAGGCGTCCGGTGGAAAAGGCGATCTGCGCCAATCCCGAGCTCGCCAATCTCGATCGCGAGATCAATGCCGTGAATGCCAAGATCGTCCGCGATGCCAACGCCGACAGCCCAAGCGCCGGGCGCGCCTTGCAGCGCGAACAGGACGCGTTTTTGATCCGCCGCAATACCTCCTTTGGTCGCCCGGACTACGATCTGCAACAGGCCATGCGCGAGCGGCTCGACCATCTGCTGGCGATCGAACGGCGATAGCGCGACAACAGCATCGGAAGCAGCGTTTTCGGCTTGAATTATCGGGCCATGCTATGACAATGACCGTCAAATAGAGCCGACTATCCGTAGTCCTCATGCACGGCCTTGTGCCGGGCATCCACGTCTTTCTTTGAGAGACCGCAAGACGTGGATGGCCGGGACATAGGCGAGCGGAAGCGACGCCGTCCTTAGGACGGCTATGCCCGGCCATGACAAGGGAGAGACGCCATGAACATCCAGGACAACAGCCGCTATCGTCAGGCCTATGCCCGCTCGCTGGCCGATCCCGTCGGCTTCTGGGGCGAGGCGGCGCGCGAGATCGACTGGATCGAGCCGGCGGAGAAGGTCTTCGATCCCACTATGGGCATCTACGGCCGCTGGTTTGCCGGCGCCGTGGTCAACACCTGCTACAACGCGCTCGATCGTCATGTCGCCGGCGGCCGCGCCGATCAAGTGGCGCTGATCCACGATTCGCCGCTTGCCAACACCGTCACGAAATTCACCTACGCCGAGCTGTTGAAAGAGGTGCAGACGCTTGCCGCCGTCATGGCCGACTTCGGCGTCGCCAAGGGCGATCGCGTCATCCTCTACATGCCGATGGTGCCGGAAGCCGTGGTCGCGATGCTGGCCTGCGCGCGGATCGGTGCGGTGCATAGCGTGGTGTTCGGCGGCTTTGCGGCGAAAGAGCTGGCGACCCGGATCGACGACGCCCGGCCAAAGCTGATCTTTTCGGCAAGCTGCGGTCTCGAGCCCGGCCGCATCGTGCAGTACAAGCCGCTGCTCGACGAGGCGATCAAACTCGCGAGCGCCAAACCCGAAGCCTGCATCATCCTGCAGCGGCCGCAGCACGCGTGCGAGTTGATCGCGGGCCGCGACCACGACTGGGCAGATCTGCGCCGCCAAGCGCTCGCGGCCTCCAAGGCCGCGCCTTGCGTGCCGGTGCTCGCCACCGATCCGCTCTACATTCTCTACACCTCGGGCACCACCGGCATCCCGAAGGGCGTGGTGCGCGACAATGGCGGGCATCTGGTGGCGCTGAAATGGTCGATGTTCAACCTCTATGGCGTGCGGCCCGGCGAGATCTGGTGGTGCGGCTCGGACATCGGCTGGGTGGTCGGCCACAGCTACATCGTCTATGGCCCGCTATTTCATGGCGCGACCTCGATCATGTATGAGGGCAAGCCGATCGGCACGCCGGATGCGGGCAGCTTCTGGCGCGTGATCTCCGACCATCAGGCGGTCGCCTTCTTCGCCGCGCCGACCGCATTCCGCGCCATCAAGAAGGAAGATCCGGACGGAAAGTTCATCCGGAAATATGATCTATCAAAATTCCGCACGCTGTTCCTCGCCGGCGAGCGCGCCGATCCGCCGACGGTGGCATGGGCGGAAGCGCAACTGAAAGTGCCCGTGATCGACCATTGGTGGCAGACCGAAACCGGCTGGTGCATCGCCGGCAATCCGGTGGGCTTGGGGCTGCTGAAGGTCAAGCATGGCTCGCCGACGGTGCCGATGCCGGGGTATCAGGTCGATGTCGTCGATGACGCGGCAAAGCCGGTCGCCACCGGGACCATGGGTTCGATCGTCATCAAGCTGCCGATGCCGCCGGCCTGCCTGCCGACGCTGTGGCAACAGGACGAGCGCTTCAAAGAGGCCTACCTCACCGAATTTCCCGGCTATTACAAAACCTCCGATGCCGGCTACAAGGACGAGGACGGCTACGTGTTCGTGATGGGCCGTACCGACGACATCATCAATGTCGCCGGCCACCGGCTCTCGACCGGCGGCATGGAAGAGATCCTGGCCTCGCACGCGGATGTCGCCGAATGCGCGGTGCTCGGCATCCACGACGCGATCAAGGGCGAGGTGCCCTGCGGCTTCCTGGTGCTCAAGGCCGGCGTCGCGCGAAGCCCAACGGAGATCGAAAAGGAGATCGTGGCGTTGGTGCGCGAAAGATTAGGCCCGGTGGCCGCCTTCAAGCTCGCGATCACGGTGGCGCGGCTGCCGAAGACGCGCTCCGGCAAGATCCTGCGCGGCACCATCAAGAAGATCGCCGACGGCGAGGCCTGGAACATGCCTGCGACCATCGAGGACCCCAAGGTGCTCGATGAAATCGGCGAGGCGCTGAAGGGCAGGGTGTGAGGCTTCACGTTAGCCACCGTCATTCCGGGATGCGCCACTTGGCGCAGGCCCGGAATCCATACTCCCGATGGTGGTTATGGATTCCGGGCTCGCTCGCAAGCGCTCGCGCCCCGGAATGACGAGAACCGAAATAGGCGGACTTACAATTCCCGCAATTCGGCCTAAACAGTCGAGGCGAAGGGCTGGAGTTTGGAACCATCATGCCATCGAAGACATCGACCCAATTCCTCGCACTCCTGCTCGCAGCACCCCTGCTTGCCGGCTGCCTCGAGCGGGGGCAGCCGACGGTGGCCAATACGCTCAGCGAGGATGACGATACCTTCTGCCGCGCCAACAATGTCGCAGCCGGCTCGTCCGAATATATCGCCTGCCGCAAGGACCGCGACGTTCAACGCAACAATGCCACCGCGCGCGCCGACCGCCGCCAGCGCGACATCGGCGAATACATGGTAAACCACCCGGAGCATCCGTAGTTTCAGGAGGCCCATCATGAATGAAGACGTATTCAACGCCAGCCTGCGCAAATTCTTGAAACAGGTCGGCGTCACCTCGCAGCGCGAGGTCGAAAAGGCGGTGCGCGATGCCGTGCAGGCCGGCCGTCTCAAGGGAAACGAGAAGCTGCCGGCCAAGATGGTCCTGACCATCGGCGGCCTCAGCCTCAGCCATGAGATTACCGACGACATCGAACTGGGCTGACGCCTGGAACGGAATTCAGAACTCGCGTTCGATCAATTGAGTTCGGCGCTCTCTCGAGAAAATCCAAGGCTTTGAAAATCCAAGCCTTGCTGCCCAGCTCGACCTGACGGTTCCTTTCACGGTCAATCCGCGGCAGGTGGTCGCAGCGATCTCCGTCATCTTGATTTCCATCCGCCTGCCACCAATCTCATCGCTAATAATGGAATCCGGGCCCCTCTGACGAGGACGCCGAGTCATCGGCCAACCTTGTGATGTCGGATTACCTTTCCCCGCGCCTGGCGCGACGGATCGGCCGACCCAGGGTCCGCTCTCCTCTATCCCCTGATCAGCCATCGTTGCTCCTTTCGCGGTCATTGACGCAAGTTTGAGGAGCAATACGGTGTCTGCACGAAAACACGTAACGCCCATTCAGGGCGAGATCATCGAACCTTCCAACGTTCACGAACGGGCAGCGACGGCACTGGTAACAGTGGGCGCGATGGTAGCCGTCGCCGACCGGCATGTGTCGGCGGTGGAGCGGGACGAAGTCGTTCGTTTCATCAGCGACCTTGGTTTGGCGGCGTACCTAACCGAGGCGCGCCTCGCCGCAATGTTCGATGAACGCGCGAAACGCCTCGAGCAACGGGACTTCGCCAATGTCGTCATCGACGCGCTGACGCCGGTATCGGACCTGTCGCTTTCGCCTGATCTCCTTGCGATCTCGGAACGCGTCGCTGTAGCGGACGAGACCCTGCATCCGCACGAGGTGTTGGCGATCAAGCTCTTGCGCCTGCTTACACGGGGCCTGCCGCAAGCGAAGCCGGTTGAGCAGACGCGACGCGCATCCGGCGCCGAGCAATGTCATGGTGGGGAGCTTGAACGTGAACGCGATCTCTGACGAAAGCCGATCATCGCGTGCAAGTACGGCCCGCTATTCGGCCGGCGGCGATTGGCGCCTGGCGGCGTTGATCGATCGCCTGCCGCAGCGTGTTCGCGGCGCTGTGTCCTACTTGCTGCAGCCGAAGAGCCGATGGGTCAGGATCCCCGCGGGCGTGCTGCTGCTCGGCGGTGGCCTGCTGGCTTTCCTGCCGGTCCTCGGCGTCTGGATGCTTCCGGTTGGTCTTGCGCTGCTTGCCGAAGATGTGCCGGCGTTTCGGTCGGCGCGCTCGAAGGTGCTGGATTGGATCGAGCGCCGCCGGCCGCAATGGCTCAGCGCGCCGTCGCAACCGAACGACCCGTCATGACCGATTTCATCGCCGCCGACGCGCTGACGGCGCTGCTTCAGGTCGTGCTGATCGACCTCGTGCTTGCCGGCGACAATGCCGTCGTGATCGGGCTCGCCGCCGCCGGCCTGCCGGCCGAGCAGCGCCGGCGCGCCATCGTGGTCGGCATCCTCGCCGCCACTGCGCTTCGCATCGCGTTTGCCGGCGTTGCGATGCAGCTCCTGCAGTTCATAGGCCTCCTGCTTGCCGGCGGTGTCTTGCTGTTGTGGGTCTGCTGGAAGATGTGGCGCGAGCTGCGCCTCCCGCTGGCGCCCGCAACAAGCGAGTTGGCGTTCAGCCGCGGCAACGACCGCTCTCTGGTTTCTACGCCCGCGCCGCGCAAGACGTTTGGCCAGGCTGCTGCGCAGATCGTCGCCGCGGATGTCTCGATGTCCCTGGACAACGTGCTTGCCGTCGCCGGTGCGGCACGTGAACACCCCTTCGTTCTCATCTTCGGCCTGCTGCTTTCGATCGTGCTGATGGGCATTGCCGCCGATTTCATCGGCCGCATGCTCCAGAAGCATCGCTGGATCGCCTATGTCGGACTGGCGATCATCCTGTTTGTCGCCTGCGAGATGATCTATCGCGGCGTTTACGAACTGGCGCCGGTGATCGTGACCCCGTGAAGCGGCCTTGAGAAGCCCTTTCGTGTTTCAGCAATTCGGAGTGATGCATGACATCTGAAGCTCAAGACGTGCGCCGCGACAAAAGCGTGCAGATCGGCGTGTTCGCCAGGCTGATCTTCGGCTCGCGTTGGCTGCAGCTGCCGCTCTACGTCGGCCTCATCGTTGCCCAGGCCATCTATGTGCTTCTGTTCCTGAAGGAGCTCTGGCATCTGACGGTCGACTGGTACGACGTGAACGAACAGCAGATCATGCTGACGGTGCTAGGGCTGATTGACGTCGTCATGATCTCGAACCTCCTGGTGATGGTAATCGTGGGAGGCTACGAGACCTTCGTCTCGCGGCTCAACCTGCGGGGCCACCCCGACGAACCGGAATGGCTAAGCCACGTCAACGCCAGCGCGCTCAAGATCAAGTTGGCGATGGCCATCATCGGCATCTCCTCGATCTCGCTGCTGCGCACCTTCATCGAGGCCGGGCACCTCGGCTCCGCTCGCACCGGCTACACCGAAACCGGCGTGCTGTGGCAGGTCCTGATCCACATCACATTCATTCTTTCCGCCATCGGCATCGCCTGGGTGGACCGGCTGAGCGAGCCTCCGCACCGAAAGGAGCCGCGCGAACAAGCAGGATAGCCAGAAACATGAATTGGCACGAAGCCGCCGATACCCGACGTCCGCTCTACGATCGCTATTGGGGGAAAACGGACGTCTCGCGGATATCTCAAATCGGTCGAGAATGAGCCACAGCGGAATCGGCGACCTATAAAGATATTTGATTAGACCAGCCCCCGAGGTCTTCCGCATGTCGAGTTTGGGCGGTTACAATGGCGACCTTCTGATCGTTGGAGGCGGGCATGCGCAGGCGCAAATTCATTGAAGTTAGAGCACGACACACCGGAATGGTTGGCAGCCATCGAGGCGTTGATCCTGGTCGCGGAGATGAACGGCCCGGCGATGTTCGCCAGGATCGGCATGATGCGCGCACTCAACCAAGACAGAGCAGGCTCGGACGCCACGCCGCGCTGCAAGCGCGTGAAGGCATACAGCATCGTCCGATGAAAGAGCTGGCGTAGGACGACTAAAAGTCGGAACCGCTGCGCAAATGTGCCCGTTATCGCCATCGGGCCACGTTAGCCGCGCGGTGGCCACGTGGCTCGAGCACGGTCCTGCCTTCACTGATGCCCCCAAGGCCCCAAGAGGTGGGGGCCGTGTTCCTCAGCACTTGCTGTCATGGAATCCATCGCGGTGGAGATGTCCGGCCGCACCTTGAAGATACTCGGGCTCCAAAGGCGGCCGGGGCGAGTTGCGGCCGGGACACCCAGCATTTCCCCAATCGGGCTGGAACCCCCGCCCGAGGGTCCCCGTTATCGGACCGGCTTTGCCCTTGGCCGACGTTCCCATGCTCACGAACCTCACGTGGCGCAATGTCGCCGTCCTGATTGCTGTCCTCGTGATTGCGAGCGGCTGCATAGCATGGGGCATTATCACCACAACCGACCGATCAGTCCGATCAGTATTGTATAAGGGGGCCGTTACGCAGAAGGTCCTGCCCCTCAAGGTCGGTAGATCCTCTCTAACGAACTCAAACTCTCCAGCTCTCGCACCGAACCAAGACCAAAAAGCCGAAGCCCCCAAATCCCTCGCCGAGGGACGTGTCACTCAAAAGCCAAGCGAGCCTTCCGAGAGTGATGTCAATGCCAAGCTAGAGGATAGGTCGTGGGCTGGCAGAAACGTTGAGAAGCGCAATTTCCAAAACTCGAAGCGCGACGGCACGATGATTATTGTGAGAACGATATTTCCCAGATGGGCACGATGAGCATTGGCATTCGCCGTTCATGCCCTCTTCGTCGCGAAGGATTAAGGCCGCAAACGATGACGACCAAAGACGCGTTTGATCAGTGGTGGGAATGGGCGGAAAAGCCGCTCGACAGTTCGATCGGCGCGACCGCCAAGGTCAACGAAGCGGTCCGTCAAACCGAACAGAACTGGGAACGTTAAAGGTGAACCGGGCCACCGCCGAGCACACTTCGGCTTGGAACCATTACGGCGCCGGAACCTTGGAAAAAGTCGGGTGCGCTCGCCGACCGAGCATTGACCGATCCGGAGCGGCCCCGGCTCGCCCCCTGTTCGCGGGGTCCGTTTGTTTTGCTACCGGAGTTTTCCGATGCGGCTGCTGATGATGACAATTTTTTTGAGCCTATCCCTCGCGTGCGGGTTTGCTCTGGCGGAGACAGATCAAACAACCGGAAATTCCGTGAATAAGAGCGATGGGCGCACTCCTCCCGAGGACAGAGGTCAGTTGCAGCCGCAGGGTTGGACGGGACCGATGAACACGTCGTCTGGCGGCGCCCCCGCGGAAAGCCCCCAAGGCCAAAGCCCGCCGGGCATGCAGGCCGCGCCGGAAGGTTCGACAAAAACGGTGGTAGAGCCCGACAAATAATCCAGCTCTACGCCCTCTCGGCTTGATGTGGATCAAGCCGCGCCAACCGGGCGATCTTCGCCGCGCTGCTGATCGTCGCGCTGCTGATCATCTGGCAGGTGTTCGGGGCCGCCTGGGGATAACGGGTCAATCAACTCTTAATCGCATCAAGGTATTCTAATGTTGGGCATTCGGGGCGCGTGTGTGCTGGTTTACGGCCAGCTTTAAGCGTGCGGGTGCACCGATGGCCTTAGACCCGGAAGAAATTGTTACCCTGCTGCTGCTCGCGGCGCTGGCAATGGCCTGGAATTGGAGGCTCGGGCACTGATACTCCTGCCCTAAACCGGCGCCGGGATCGCCCCGGCAGGTCGCCGGACTAGGTCAAGGTGAAGAACCGAAGCATCCCGCGATAGACAGGGGTGAAAGAAGTTTTCGCGTCAACCTGATCGGCCCCGCCAATGCGGTATCTTGCCGTGCTCGAATTCGCGCTCCGCGGTCGCCATCGTTTCATCATGCTGAACATACGGTCGGTGGCCAGCGCAGCCATTGTCCGTGACAAGGCCACGCCGCAAGCCGCCGTTACGGTCGCCGCGCGACGATGAATCCAAGCAGGAAAGCGATGGCCATGGAATGGATGGGCGCCTGACGCGTCACCTTAGCCAGCTGTCGCCAGAGAACTGATTGGACGAGCGGCCTTCTCGAGGCGGCAAGTCTGCCCGCTTGCGCTTCATAGTCTTGCGCCATCGTCGTAAGCTTTGCGGAGGCATCCTCAACGTCGATGGCCTGCGCTTGTCGCCGACAGCGATCGGCTTGCTCTAGCAGGGCTGACTTCTCGTCTTCCATCTCAATCTAACCAGCGGCGGGCGGGTAGGTTTCCGAGTGCGACAGTCCGTCCGCCCCGCGGCAGGGACCGCCCAGGATGCGCTGGCGTGCAGGCCAGGGGCGCCATAACAAGGAGCTCAAGCCGCCTAACCACGCAGCGCGCCGAGAAATCTTCATTGCAGCAGCCCCCTTTTGAAACAGCCCCGAACAAAAAACATAACACGCGGGGCCCGGGCAACGAAAAGCAAAGTCGGGTTAATCTTGGGCGGTTCGCTCGCACGGAACTCGCGCGGCACCGAATGTCGCTCACCTGTTTGTCGGGCTGTCATGACTGCTGATTGCGTCTTTAACCGGACAGAACAGCGGTCACGACAAAGCCGGAGTCGTTGACATGCACAAGCATGGCCAGCATCAGCGCTTGCGCGCGGGAAACAACTGGAAAACGTGAGGGAACGTTTAGGCACGACAAACCGTTGCATCGATCTAACGAAAGGAGGCAGATCGATGCAACGCAAACTCAAGACGCTCGCGCTGCTATTGCCCAGCGTCCTTC
Source organism: Alphaproteobacteria bacterium (assembly GCA_005884765.1). GTDB lineage: Bacteria > Pseudomonadota > Alphaproteobacteria > Rhizobiales > Xanthobacteraceae > Bradyrhizobium. The sequence goes on along the minus strand of VAZV01000213.1, from coordinate 830 downwards.
TGTTGACCATGCAAGCGGTAAACGCCCAATCCAGCTCGCCACCGCCAGCTACCGCAACACGTCCGGCCGAGAACATGCCTGGTCAGACATCGGTCCCAAATGACAGCCCGCCAGCAACGCGAACTCAGACGACCGGCCAGACCAATCCAGATCCAACGGTCAAAGAAATGAACGAGGACGCGAAGCGGAAGACCGAGCGGGAAGGCAAATAGGCGGATCTGATTTGCGGCGATTGCGAAGGTTCCAACCTCATTGTCATATCTGCCATTGATTTTCGGCTGTCCGTTTGGCGTCGCCGCCCGTTGTTTCGTGACACCCCTGCCACTACGGGCGCCTCATGATGGACCTGAAGCCGCAGTTCGAAAACCAGCCTACAGACGCAGAGGATCGTGCACTAAACCGGTACGCTCGCGACGATGGATTTTGTCGAGCGGTGCTTCATGGTTGAGGCGATGATGGCGATTCTAGCTCTGATTAGCAGCATCGCTTGGATGTGGATGTAGGCGTGAACCGAAACAATCAGCCTCTGTGCACGCTGCTCATCGCAACGCTGGCGATGATTTGGAATTTGCTCGGCCGATGAAAGAGGGCCGCCACTGAGGCGGCCTTACTTCTTTGGCGGCGCTGCGAGCACCTCGCTTGCGGGAATCGCCATGATGTCGCGCCCATCCTCGCCGCTGACGATCACCGCGTCTAGCGGCCTTCTGCCAGCTTTGATGGCGTCGGCCATAAGCTCCCGAGCCGATTCAAAAGCCATCTTACGGGCGGCGGCTCGCGAGGGCAATTCGGTCCCTTCTAGATCGGGCGCGAGCTGATCGCCGGTGCGGTAC
>VAZV01000212.1 GCA_005884765.1 Alphaproteobacteria bacterium | reverse complement strand
GATGTCGGCTCATCACATCCTGGGGCTGGAGAAGGTCCCAAGGGTTCGGCTGTTCGCCGATTAAAGTGGTACGTGAGCTGGGTTCAGAACGTCGTGAGACAGTTCGGTCCCTATCTGCCGTGGGTGTTGGAATTCTGAGAGGATTTGTCCCTAGTACGAGAGGACCGGGATGAACGTACCTCTGGTGGAGCAGTTGTCGCGCCAGCGGCAGTGCTGCATAGCTATGTACGGACGGGATAACCGCTGAAAGCATCTAAGCGGGAAACCCACCTCAAAACGAGAATTCCCTTGAGAACCGTGGAAGACGACCACGTTGATAGGCCGGGTGTGGAAGTGCAGTAATGCATGTAGCTTACCGGTACTAATCGTTCGATTGGCTTGATTGCTCTCATTTTCAGTGTCCATAGTTTCTTGGTCATTGCCGGGCAAAAGCGCGAAGCGCGTCTTCGCGCTAGGTGACCCGGCAATCCATCGAAACAGAGAGACCTTCGCGTTTGCGGATCGTGGTCCCCGGGTGACCCTGGGGACTGCGCTCGATCGCATTCTGCGTTTTCGCTTGCTTCGTATCCTTGTCCTTCGCCGGCCTGGTGGTTCTAGCGAGGAGCTTGAACCCGATCCCATCCCGAACTCGGCCGTTAAACTCCTCAGCGCCAATGGTACTATGGCTTAAGCCCTGGGAGAGTAGGTCGCTGCCAGGCCTGCCAAGGACAAGAATTCCTCGTTACGAAAATTCAGCTTTACGAAAAGTCTTCTTTGCGAAGATGTCACAATAAGAGCGCCGCTTCCCCAAAAGGAAGCGGCGTTTTTTTATGCGCCGGCACCGGCCGGCCGCGCGATTTTCGGCCACGATTGGCCGCCAACATCCTTTGCCAGTTCATTGCCCGTTCATTTCAAAATCCGTAATTCCGACTTCCGTAATGCGACTTGGCCCAACACAAAGCGAAACTGCCCACAGCCCAAGGAGACTCCCATGCGTGAGTTCATTCGTCCCGCCGCTGCCGCGTTGAGTATCTTCTGTCTCGCAGCCTCGATCGCCGTCGTGTCAACCGATAGCGCGCTGGCGCAAGCCAAGCAGCAGATGGCTCCTGCTCAGGCTGCGCCTGCGCCTGGACAACCGCCGGCGTTGAAACAGGTCGCACTGACCGACAAGCAGATCGCGGGCGTGCTGGCGGCGCAGAAGGAGATGAATGCGATCACCGACAAGCTGCCGCAGGATGCCAAGCCGGATCCCAAGGTGCTGGCGCAGCTCGATGGTATCGCCAAGAAGAACGGCTTTGCCGGCAACGACGAGTATAACAACGTGCTCGACAATATCAGCCTGGTGCTCTCTGGCATCGATCCTGCCACCAAGAAGTATGTCGGCTCCGAAGCCGTCATCAAGTCGCAGATCGCGCAGGTACAGGCCGACAAGAAGATGTCCGCCAAGGACAAGAAGCAGGCGATGGATGATCTCAACACGGCGCTGAAGGCGCCGGAGCCGCCGGTCGAAAACAAGGGCAACATCGATCTCGTCGTCAAGAATTACGACAAGCTCAACGCGGTGCTCGGCGAAGATCAGCAGTAAGGCGATCAGGGATTGCTGGTCAAAAGACGCTTTTAAAACGCGCAAATCAAAAAGCCCCGGAGAATCCTCCGGGGCTTTTTCTTGTTGCGGCAGCGCTCAGGTGCGCGTGCGCATTCGCATCATGAAGCTGTCGAAGCTCAATTCCGCCACCTGCATCCAGGGCAGCGATTCGTTCCGGTACGCCGTCAGGCTCGAATACATTTTGTTGAAGTGGGAGTTGCTCGCCGAAAGCTCCGCGTAGAGCTGGTTGGCGGCGGCATAACAACCTTCCAGCACTTCCTGCGGGAATGGACGCAGCAGCGCGCCGGCGACGATCAGCCGTTTCAGCGCGGGCGGATTGACGTAGTCGTATTTGCCGGTGACCCAGGTAAACGTGTCGCGCGAAGCGGTCTCGATCGCCGCCTGATAGGATTTCGGCAACGCGTTCCACTTCTCGAGGTTCATGACGTTGTGACCCTGGCCGGTGCCCTCCCACCAGCCTGGATAGTAATAATACTTCGCCACCTTCACGAAGCCGAGCTTCTCGTCGTCATAAGGGCCGACCCATTCCGCCGCGTCGATGGTACCCTTCTCGAGCGCGGGATAGATGTCGCCGCCCGCGATTTGCTGCGGCACGCCGCCGACCTTGGCGATGATGTTGCCGGCAAAGCCGCCGACCCGGAATTTAAGGCCCTTCAAGTCCTCCATCGTCTTGATCTCCTTCCGGAACCAGCCGCCCATCTGGGCGCCGGTACTGCCGGTCGGAACGCTCGTGCAATTGAAATCTTTCAAAAGACTGTTGATCATCGACTGCCCGTCACCCCACAACAGCCAGGAGATGTGCTGCCGCGTGTCGAGCCCGAACGGCAGTGCCGTCCCGAAGGTGAACGCCGGATTTTTGCCCCAGTAATAATAGAGGGCGGTGTTGCCCATCTCGACCGTGCCATTCGACACGGCGTCGAGCACCTGCAGGCCGGGCACGATTTCGCCGGCCGCAAAGGACTGGATCTGGAAACGATTGTCGGTGACCTCGGCCACGCGCTTGCAAAAATATTCGCAGCCGCCGTAGAGCGTATCGAGGGCTTTCGGCCAGCTCGCTGCCAGCCGCCACTTCACCTCCGGCGCCGATTGCGCGATCGCCGGCGCGGCCACCGTGCTCGCGGCAAGACCGATGCCGCCGACCTTCAAGAATTCGCGACGTTTCATGCGCTTCCCTCCGTTATGTGCCGATTTTCGACGAGAGACAGCGATCTTGAACGTCGCTTTTTGGATTCGTCGACGGCAAGCTTGTTCAGGTCACCGAAGCCCCGGATATCGACAGTAGTCGCCCAAACCTCGGACCGCGCGCAGGATGACCAATCGGTTGCGGGGAATCAAGGAGGATGCGCGGTCGCGCCGTTTCGAGGACGTGGTGCGTTGCGGCAAACTAAAGCATGATCCGGAAAAGTGGGTACCGGTTTTTCGAAAAAGATCATGCTCAGACAAAAGCATAGAGCGGGATGACGATTCGAAGAAGAGTCATCCCGCTCTGAGGCCGGCCGTCACCATTTTCGATCAGGCGGGCGAGCCGGCGGCTGCCGTGAACGCTATAACGCGAACGCTGCCTCCATCGCCTTGCGTGTCTTGATGGTGTCGTTGCCGGCATCGAACTCGACATCGGCCCAGCGCACCACCGCGCCGCGCCCGACGTCGTTCTTCAGTGTGAGGCGATGGGCGAGCCCGATCGGCAGCGCGCCGGCCTTCAGGCTTGCAGCTGCCGGCATCAATTTGCCCCATACCGTATAGCCGCCTTCGCCGTCGAGCATTTCGCCCGCACGTAGGTCGCGCTTCGCAACGGCAGCGACGTCGCCGCGAAAACCATGCGGCTGCCCGGTCGGCTCCCGGCGCAGCGCCGCTGAAAGGATCGAGATGTTCAGTTCAAGCCCGATCAGATGATAGGGCTTGTACATCGCGGCATAACGCCCGCTGGCGTCGGTCTTCAGCCCGTATTGCCTGAAGCAATCCGCGGCATAGTCATTGGGCGCTTCCAGCACGACATAGACGCCCCAGCGCAAATCCCGGAACACCGGCCGCCCGTCGCGCTCCAGCGACGACACCACCTCCACCACGCCCAATTTCTCCAGCACGCCGCCGTTCTCACGCGGCCGCATCACATGCGGCAGGTCGTCGACGCCGCAGGGTGGAAACGATAGTCCGTTTGCCGGCACGTCGAGGCCGGTAGCGTTGGCGATCGCGGCCATCTCGATGGCCGACTTGGTGCCGTCCAGAAATGAATTGAACATTTGCGGATTCATGCCGCCCGATTGCGCTTCGCTGGCCGTCAGCCCGTAATGCTGCCAGACGTTGTCCGGCGTTACGTCGTGGTAGACGGGAAGATATTTGGTGCCTTTGCCGGCCGCGACCACGCGAAAGCCGATGGCACGCGCCCAGTCCACGATCTCGGCGGTCAGCGCGGGCTGATCGCCATAGGCGAGCGAGTAGACCACGCCGGCCTTGCGCGCTTCCTCGGCCAGCAGCGGCCCGGCCAGCACGTCGGCCTCGACATTGACCATCACGACATGCTTGCCCGCGGTGATCGCCGCGCGGGCGTGCGTGATGCCGGCTGCAGGATTGCCGGTCGCCTCGACGACAACTTCAATATTACCGGACGTCGCTTTGGCTGCGTCGGCGGTGAATGCGGTCGCCGCCATTCGCCCATCGTCCCAGCCGACGGTGCGACAGGCGTCCTTGGCGCGTTGCGGATCGAGGTCGACGATCACGGGCACTTCCAGCCCCGGCACGTGCGGCACCTGCGACAGGAACATCGAGCCGAATTTTCCCGCGCCGATCAGCGCGACGCGGACGGGTTTGCCGGCAGCGCGGCGGGCATTGAGGAGACGATGAAGATTCATCTTACTCCGCCGCCTCGCGATGCGCGCGTGCCAGCCGCAGCAGCGCGTCGTCGTCCACCGTCTTGATCGGCGTGAAATCGCGATGCGCGATATAGTCCGGCCGGGTGGGTTTGCGGATATAATTCGAGACCGCGTTCAGCGTCAGATAGACGATTTTTCGCGGATAGGGCGTGATGTTGCCGGACGAGCCGTGCACCAGATTGCCGTGGAACATCAACATGCCGCCGGCCTTGCCGGTCGGCGCGACAATGCCGCCTTCTTTCACGAGCCGCGTCACGGTTTCCTCGTCCAGCGTCCACAGCGGATAGGACGTAGTCTCTAGGTCGTGCGACGCCTTGAGGTCGCCGGCGTGCTGGCTCCTGGGCACCAGCATCAGCGGGCCGTTGATCGGCATCACCTCGTCGAGGAAGATCGCGATATTCATCGCGCGCGGTTCAAGCATGCCGTCGTCGCGTTTCCAGGTGCCGTAGTCCTGGTGCCATTGCCAGACATCGCCCGTGAAAGCGGCTTTGGCGTTGATCTTGAACTGATGCATGTAGAGCTTTTCACCGAAGATCTGCTCGATCGGATCGATCATGCGCGGGTGCGCACCGAGCACGCCGAACGCTTCGTTGTAGAGGTGCGCGGCGAACGCCGTGCGCGGCGCGCCGCTCTTCTCGCGCCAGACTTCGGGACGGTTGGCCTCGTAGATGCGTTCGGCCTCGCGCGCCAGGAAGGCGACCTCCTCGGGGGTGAACAGCTCAGGGAGGAATAACCAGCCCTCGCGGTTGAAGAATTCGATCTGCTGCTCGGTCAGTTTCATGACGCTTTCCTCCTTGTTATGTTGTCATTCCGGAATGACGGCGCCTCAACTACGCCGCCTCGTCGATCGCCCTCAGTTTTTCCTCGGTCCTTTGTCCGGCGGTGAGGGCATGCGCCAATGCCGCAGCCTCGGCAGCCTTGGCTCGGCCTGCAAAGATCTCAGCTGCGATCGCCTCGTGCTCGCTCCAGGCGCTCTCGCGATAATCGAGTTCAGCCAGCACGGTCGCCATCGACCGGCGCATATGCGGCCACTGCGGCGCGATCATTTCCTCGATCACGGGATTGCCGGCGAGGCGGTAGATCGCGCTGTGAAAGTCGACGTCGAGCGCAATCAGCCGCGCCAGCGGCGTTTTCCTGTCGATCGCGCGCCCGGCGCGCAGCGCCGCCTCAAGCTGCGCGCGCCCGGTTGCGTCGGTCTTGACCCGTGCCGCCGCGAGCTTGGCCGCGAGCGCGTCGATCGCGCCGCGCACTTCATAGAGCTGGCGGATACGTTCCGGATCGAGCTGGATGACTTCAAAGCCGCGACGGCCGCTCTCGGCGACCAAGCCCTGCCGGTGCAACAGATGCAGCGCATGGGAAACCGGCTGGCGCGACACCCCGAGTTTTTCGGCGAGTTCGTTCTGCCGAATGCGATGCCCTGGCGGCAGCGTGCGGTCGGTGATCGCCTCCAGAATACGCGCGTAGACCTGATCGATCAGGTTCGGAAGCGGATCCAGCGGGATCATGTCGACCGTCCATTGGAATACGGAATTCCGTATTCATTAGGGCAAAGCAGCAGTCGGGTCAAGCCTGGGGACGCGAAGAGGGTTTAGTCGGCTAGAAACTCCAGCACGATCCTGCAATATTCCTGCGGCGCCTGTTCGAACATCCAATGGCGGGCGCCCGAGATCATCGCCGTCGTGGCGCCGGGAATTTCCGCGGCAAGCGCAAAGGTGATGGCGGGCAGTGATCCCCTGGTCTCCGCCCCGCCGATGAAAAGCGTCGGCGTTTTGATCGACTGCGCGCTGGCCTTGAGTAGGGCGTGCGGCTCTCGCGGACCTGGCCGATCAGCGTAAAGACGTTGTCGCGTAGTTGCTGCTTCGCCGTGGAGCCCAGCCGTGCCCAGGCGCCCTCGCCATCGATCCCGTCAAAAAAGTTTTGCAGCGCGCCCTCGACATCGCCGCTCTTGACCTTCTCCGCCGACGCCATGATGCGCGCGAGGATCGCGGAGGGGGCGGCGGGCGCGGCTGAAGGGGCGAGCGTCGCATCAAGGTCGCCGCCGGGTTCGGCCAGCACCAGCTTTTGCAGCAGTTCGGGGCGCGCTTCCGCGACGCGGTAGGCGATGTGGCCGCCGCGCGAATGCCCCATCAGGTTCACCGGTTTCGGCTCGATTTGCTCGATGAAGGCGATCACGTCGGCGATATGCTGGCTCACGTGATAATCGTCGCCGACGCCGTCCCAGTGCTCGGGAAAGAAATGCCTGAGACTGAGGGCAATCACGCGAAAACTTTTCGACAGCGGCCCGATCACCGCCGACCAGGTGCGGAAGTCGCCTAGCGTGCCATGCACGCAGACCAGCGGCGGGCCGTTCCCGACTTCGAGGAAGGCCATGTCGTAGCCGTTGACACGAAGCGTTTGCATGGGGATCAAGCCTCCGCCAGAAACTCCAGCACGATCTCGCAGTATCTTTGCGGCGCCTGCTCGAACATCGGGTGCGTGGTGTTAGGAATGATCTCGGTCCGCGAATTCGGAACGTGCGCCGCCAGCGTGTGCAGCACCTTCGTCAGCGCGCCCTTGGTGCTGCCACCGCCGATGAACAGCGTCGGCGTCTTGATCGATTCCGCGTCGAGCTTGGAGAATGGCGGACGCTTGTCGCGGGTCTGGCCGATCAGGGTGAACGCGTTGTCGCGCAATTGCTGCTTTGGCGTCGCCGGCAGCCGTCCCCAGGCGCCGGGACCTTCAATGGCATCGAAAAATAGCGTCAGCCCACCCTCCACGTCGCCGCTGGCGATCTTCGCGGCCGAGGTCGCGATCCGTGCAGCGAGCGGCGAGGGGCCGGGTGTGAACAAGGGATCGAGCGTAGCATCGAGCTCGCCGCCCGGCTCGGCCAGGATCAGCTTGCGCAACAAATCCGGCCGCCGCTGCGCGACGCGGAACGCGACGTGGCCGCCGCGCGAATGTCCCATCAGGTCGACCGGTCTCGGGCTGAGCTGCTCGATGAAGGCGATCACATCGTCGACATGCTGCGCGATCGAATAGGTGTCGCCGCGGCCGTCCCAACGCTCGGGGAAGAAATGCCGCAAGCTGACCGCGATCACGCGATGTTCGCGGGTCAGCGGGCCGAGCACCGCCGACCAGATGCGAAAATCGCAGAGCGAGCCATGCACGCACACCAAAGGCCGGCCTTCACCCACCTCGAGATAGGCCATGTCATAGCCGTTGACGCGGAGGGTTTGCATTGGGCTCGTTGGGGTGGAGGGCGGTTCGAAGAAGTGCCCATCATTCCATGGAACCCGCCCCTTGCCCATGCCCCTGGAAGCAGGTCAATACAGGGTTTCCCTGAAGGCGGAGGCGACTCGAAAATCTCCAGCCAGGACAAGCCGCTGATGCCGCGGGTTCCGTCAGAATTCGGGTGGATAGCAACTATCTCCAAGCCTAGATTTGCGGCTCAGCATCAAGCTCGAATCTCAGACAAGAAGAAGTTGGAGTGAGCCATGACCGCAACAAGCTTTGCAATCTTCGACACCGCGATCGGACCCTGCGGCATCGTGTGGGGCGAGCGCGGCATCACCGGCGTCCAATTGCCGATGGGCAGCGAAGACAAGACCCGCAAGCGCATCCACCAGCGCAATGGCAACATCCCGGAAGCCGAGCCCACCGGCGAGGTGCGGCGCGCGGTCGATGCGATCAAGGAGCTGCTCGCGGGCAAGCCGAAGGATCTGTCGGGCGTCGTACTCGATCTCGACGACGTGCCGGAGTTCAACCGCGGTGTCTACGACATCGCCCGCACCATTCCGCCGGGCCAGACCATGACTTATGGCGATATCGCCAAGAAACTCGGCGGCGTGGAATTGTCACGTGACGTCGGCCAGGCGCTCGGGCGCAATCCGTGCCCGATCGTGGTGCCCTGCCACCGCGTGCTCGCCGCCGGCAACAAACCCGGTGGATTTTCCGCCAATGGCGGCGTGGTGACGAAGCTCAAAATGCTCGAGATCGAAGGCGCTGCCGTCAATCACACGCCGAGCCTCTTCGACTGAGCCGCTTCTCCCTCTCCCCGCTCTTTGCGGGGAGAGGGTCGGGGTGAGGGGCTCTATCCGTGAACGCTCAAGCACGACGTATGCGGAGACTCCCCCTCACCCGGCGCTACGCGCCGACCTCTCCCCGCAAGCGGGGCGAGGTGCATCGAACATGCGGGTGCAGATTTGGGATCAGCGGCAGCCCGTCAGGCAACGGCCTCGCAGGTAAATCCGTCGCCTGCGCGGCGGATTTTGCCGCTCGAGGGCGACGGGAAATGCGCGGTGCAGCACAGTGTATCGGTGTCGCAATAGCGCTCGAGGAAACTGCGGCGCGTCGTTGCCGATTGCGCTGGATCGACGTCGAATTTCGGAGATAGCTCCGGATAGCGCGTCTGCAGCGGGGTATGCATCAGGTCGCCGGAGAACACGGCGACATCCTTTGCCTTGCCGAAGGTGAAGGCGACGTGTCCCGGGGTGTGCCCCGGTGTCGGCAGGATGCGCGCGTGATCGCCAATAGCAAAGTCGTGGCCGACGATCTCGGCTCTTTTTGCTTCAACCACGGGCAGCACGCTGTCGCCGAACGGTGCGACTTCCGTCTTCGCGTGCTGCTCGGTCCAGTAATCAAACTCGCTCTTGGCGAACACGTAGCGCGCCTTCGGGAAGGTCGGCACCCAGCGTCCGTTTTCCAATCGCGTGTTCCAGCCGACATGATCGACATGCAAATGCGTGCACATCACGAAATCGATGTCGCCGACGGAAACGCCCGCGGCGCTGAGCGCGCGCATGTAGGTGTCGTCGGTCTTCAAGTGCCATTTCGGGCGCAGCGGCCGCGGCTTGTCGTTGCCGATGCAGCTATCGATCAGGATGGTGTGGTGCGGCGTCCTCACGACGTAGGATTGGAAGCACAGGATCAGCACGTCGTTGTCATCGATCGCGCCGGCCTTTTTCATCCACGGCTTGTTCTCAGCGAGCCGCTCCGGCGTGAGTGTCGGCAGCATGTCGAGCGCGGGCAGGAACGTGGTTTCCTGCTCGATGATGCGGTGAATGCTGAGATCGCCGGCGGTCAATTTGAGACTCATGGATTTTCTTTCACAGACGGGATGATCACATTGGCGAGGATGTCGAGCTGTGCCAGGCCCTCTTTCGGCCGTCCGAACAGGCCGGAGGTCATCATTACGACCATATCGAGCGTGGGCACGACATAGATACGCTGGCCGCCCCAGCCGAGCGCTGCCACCCACTTCACTTCCTTGCGGTTCGACAGCGAACGGCCCATCCACCACTGATAGCCATAGAACAACGTGCCGCCGAAATAGCCGACCGCCTGAAAGCGCGGAACGAGCGATTTCATGATCCAGTCGGGCGGCACAACCTGTCGGCCATGCCAGGCGCCATCACTGAGCAGGAGCTGGCCGATCTTGGCCGCGTCGCGGGGACGCAGGCGAAGGCCAGCAGCGGCTGAAATCTTTCCGTTCCGCGGATAGGACTTCCATTCGAAATCGGTAATTTCAAGTGGTTCGAACAGAAATTCGCGCGCGAAGGCGTCTAATGGTTTTCCCGAAACGCGCTCGATGATGTTGCCGAGCATGTCGGTTCCGCCGCCGTTGTAGACCCACACCATATCGGGCGGCGCAGCGATCCGCTTCGACAGCACGTAGTGCATTGGGTCCGCCTCATAGCCGAGGTGCGGCTCGTCGTTTTCCGGATCGTTCCAGGGCAGCAACTCGTCCCACTGGATTCCCGAGGTCATCGTCAGCAGATGACGAAGGGTGACGTTATCCCAACCCGGCGTTTCCACCGCCGATGATTCCGGAAAGAATTTCACGACGGGTTCGTAGACGCTGTTAATCAGCCGGCGATCGATTGCGAGGCCGACTAGGAGCGAAACCACGCTTTTCGATGCGGATCGCATGTCGTGCTTGGTTGTCGCGTCGTAGTCGTAGCGGCCCTCCGGCTTGCCCCAGGGCTGGTCGACGCCGGAAAAATATTGCTCAAACACCAGCTTCCCGTGGCGGGCGATCACCACGGCGTGGACATCTGAGTCGGGGAGTTTCAGCCGTTGCTCGATGCCGCACAGGCGTTCGCCGTCGAGACCGACATTCTCGGGCGAGGCGATGGTCCAGCCGTCATCAAGCTTTACGGGCACGCCGCACCCCGGATTTGTCTGAGCCTCGGCCAGCGAGCCGGCCGTTAGCAGTACGAAGGCGGCGGCAAGGCCGAGGCGCCGAAATCTATGGCCTTCCTCGGTCATCGTCGCCGCCTCGAAACCCTAGGCTGCCGGCGGCATCGAAATTTTCACCGACGGCCGTTCCAGCATCTTTTGGTGAAACGTGTCCAAACGCGGATAGGACTTGCGCCAGCCGCAATCGGCAAAGCGGAAATCGGCATAACCGAGCACGCAAGTTAGCGCGATCTGCGAGATGTCGAGCGGGCGCGACAGCATGTCGGCCTGCTGCTCGAAGCGCGCCATGCCCCTCCAGGCCCGGTTCCAGTGATCGTCGGACCACGCCTTCCAGCGCGAGCCTTCCGGCCGCACCATGTTCTCGTAGCGACACAGCAGCATGGAATCGAGCATGCCCTGCAGGAGCGAGTGATCGCTCTTAACCTTCCAGCGCGCCGCACCCGAGGCTGGAATGAGCTTGCCGCCGCCGGCGAGCTCGTCGAGATATTCGACGATTACGCAGGAGTCGAGGATAACGTCGCCATTGTCCAGAATGAGCACCGGCAGCTTCTTCAGCGGATGGATTTTTGAATATTCATCGTTGGGTTGACCCGGCACCACCGTGGTCGGCACGAATTCGATTTTGTCGATCAGGCCGAGCTCGATCGCGGCGATGCGCACCTTGCGGGCGAATGGGGAGGCGGGGGAAAAGGTGAGTTTCATTTGGACTACCTTTGAAGAATGTTCAAACCCGTCATTGCGAGCCAACGGGTCGCGCGAATGCGCGCCCGATGACAGGCTCCGCGAAGCAATCCAGCGAGCAGGAAGGGAAGTCTGGATTGCTTCGTCGCTTGCGCTCCTCGCAATGACGGCGGCGCGCGTCGTCGGCGTTCGACGTCACCTCACGCAGCAACGATCTCCTGGCGCTGCTCGCCGAGCCCTTCGATGCCAAGCGTGACGACGTCGCCGACATTGAGGAAGGTCGGCGGCTTCATGCCGGTGCCGACGCCCGGAGGCGTTCCGGTGGTGACGATGTCGCCGGGCAGTAGCGTCATGAACTGCGAGACATAGGAAACGCACTTCGCCATCGAGAAGATCATGGTCGAGGTCGAACCGGTCTGGCGGCGCTTGCCGTTGACGTCGAGCCACATCGACAGTTTCTGCACATCGGGGATTTCGTCCTTGGTGACGAGCCACGGGCCCACGGGGCCGAACGTGTCGTGCGACTTGCCCTTGGTCCACTGGCCGAGCCGCTCGATCTGGAAGTTGCGCTCGGAAACGTCGTTGCAGATGGTGTAGCCGGCAACGTGGTTCAGTGCATCGGCCTCGGAGACGTATTTGGCGCGACTGCCGATGATGGCGGCGATTTCGACTTCCCAGTCGAGCTTGGTCGAGCCGCGCGGCTTCTCGACGGCGTCGTTGGGGCCGGAGAGGGCGGTGTTGGCTTTCAGGAAGAAGATCGGCTCGGCCGGAATCGGATTTCCGGTCTCCTTGGCATGGTCGATATAGTTGAGCCCGATGGCCACGAATTTCGAGATGCCGGTGACGGGGGCGCCCAGCCGCGGCTTGCCGCTGACGGCGGGAAGCTTGGAGGTGTCGAGCTCGGCAAGCTTCTTCAGCGAAGCCGGCGCGTAGGCTGCGCCATCGAGATCCCCGACCTGCTCCGACAGGTCGCGCAATTGGCCGGATTTGTCGATCAGGCCCGGCTTTTCCGCGCCCTTCGCGCCGTAACGAACAAGCTTCATTTTCTCACTCCCTTCGGGGTTTCTTTTGGGATTATGGGCGTTCCTGCCCCGCTTCATGGAACAGCGCGCGGGGAAATTCAACCGCTGACTGGCTTGCGCATTGCTGCCACCCGGTCGGGACGATCGCCTCAGACGATGAATTTGAAGGCATCGCCGTCGCGCTGGATGCGGCCGGCATTGTAATGCCCCCCGATCACGAGTGTCGGCCGATCCGCGAAACGCGAGAATAATTGCCGCCGTGTAGCAGCCGACTGCACGGGGTCCGAATCCGCCGTCGACGACCAGCCAAGATGGGCCATCTGGCAGGGATGATGGGCGACGTCGCCGGTCAGCAGGCCTTCTTCGCCATCGGACCGGATCAGAACGCTCATGTGGCCCGGACTGTGGCCGGGCGTCGGGATCAGTGTGATCTCGTCGCATAGCCTGTGGTCGCTCGGGATCAGCTCGGCTCTGCCGGCGTCCACGATCGGCTTCACGGAATCGTCGAACACGGCCGCCTTCTCCGGCTCGTGCCTGTGGTCGCGCCAGTGTTCGTATTCAGTTTTGCCGAACACGTAGCGCGCGTTGGCGAAGGTCGGCACCCATTGGCCGCCCACGAGCCTGGTGTTCCAGCCGACATGGTCGACGTGCAGATGCGTGCACAGCACGGTGTCGATGCTATCAGGCGGAAATCCGGCCTCGGTCAAAGTCTCCAGGAATGGGCCTTGGCGGTTATTCCAGGTCGGCACGCTACGGCCTTCCTTGTCATTGCCAAGCCCGGTGTCGACCACGATGCGCTGCGACGGCGCTTCCACGACCAGCGCGTGGATCGACATTTTCAGGCGGCCCTCCTCGGTCGCAAAATCAGGAATGAGCCAGGGTAATTTCCGGATTTCTTCGTTGGTCGCGAGCGGCAGGATGAACCTCGTGCTGCCCACCGTCTCCAATTCCACCACTTTTGTGATTTTGACCCGGCCGACCTTCCACTGCATCCCGCGTTTCCTTGTTGTTTGCGCTGAAAGATGCTGATTTCCATCGTCACGCGCAATGGATCATCTCCGGCCAAGCTGCGTTATGGGGGAACCAGCCATGCGAGGAGTGCGCGATGCCCGAACTCACGATTTCGCCCGAAAAAGTCGGATTTTTGATTGAGAAGGCCCGGGAATTCGACGCCAAGGACGCGCCGGTCGATCCCGATAGCGGATCGAACGCAACCGACGACGACATGGTCGACGTGCTGGAGGATAACGGTGCCGATCCCGTGGTGCGCGAGATCACCGGCTTCATCAACGCGCTGACCGAAGACGAGCAGACCGATCTGATTGCCTTGATGCGCCTTGGCCGTGGCGACGGCACCATCGAGGAATGGAATGAGCTTCGGCGCGACGCTTCGGAGGGGCACGACGGCCGTGGTACCGCGAGCTACCTCCTCGGGGAGCCGATGCTCGGCGATCTCCTCGCCGAGGGTCTGGAGGAGTTTGGCCTCTCCTGGACCGACGAGCACACGGCGCCGGTCAGATAGTAGACTTAATCTCATCAAGGAGTATGTCAGCCGCAGCGCCGGCGCACTTTCAACTTGACGGGCGCCCGCCCGCAATTAAAGGGTGCCGGGGAACGCACCGCCATCGAGCAGGATATTCTGGCCGGTGATGAAGCCCGCCTTGGCGCCGCAAAGAAACGCGCAGGCGAGGCCGAATTCCTCGGGGTCGCCGAAGCGGCCGGCGGGGTTGAGCTTGGCGCGCTCGGCCAGCAACTGGTCCGCTGTGATACCACGCTTCTCGGCTTCGGCCTTTGCCGTGCCGCGCAGGCGGTCGGTCTCGAACGGCCCCGGCAACAGGCCGTTGATGGTGACATTGTTGACCACGGTTTTGCGCGCGATGCCCGCGACGAACCCGGTGAGCCCGGCGCGGGCGCCGTTGGAGAGGCCCAGTATCTCAATCGGCGCCTTCACCGCGGCCGAGGTGATATTGACGATGCGGCCGAATTTTCTGGCCATCATGCCGTCGACTGTCGCCTTGATCAGCTCGATCGGGGTCAGCATGTTGGCGTCGATCGCCTTGATCCAGTCGTCGCGGGTCCAGTTGCGGAAATCGCCGGGCGGCGGGCCGCCGGCATTGTTCACCAGAATATCGGGATCGGGACAGGCCTTCAGCACGGCCTCGCGGCCGCCCGGCGTGGTGATGTCGCCGACGATTTCCGTCACCGTGACGGTCGGATTGGCCTTGCGGATTTCGTCGGCGGTCTTTTTCAGCACCTCGGCGCCGCGCGCCGTCAGCGTGACATGGACGCCTTCATTGGCGAGCGCCATCGCGCAGGCGCGGCCCAAACCCTTGCTCGATGCGCAAACGATGGCGCGGCGGCCTTTGATCCCAAGATCCACTGTTTCACTCCCGTCAGGTCTTTTTCAAGGTCTGGCCACTTTAGCCAACCTCGACGGCCCTGATAAGGGACCGGATTGCATATCGGGCAGGGAAGCGGTGCGGCAGCCGAAGGCCTAGATCTGCGCTTTCTTCAGGCGATCGATGGCGGCGGCGAGCTCCGGCGGCAGCGACCTGAAACCCCTCTGCCCAGCGGCTGAAAATAACGGCCGCAATTGCGAGCCGTTCAGGAACGCCGGCTGCCTATTGCCGGGGACGACCTGATCGAAGATCAGCACCAGCGTGGTGGCGACAAGGCCGACGCGCACCGCGCCAAGCGCGGCGCCGCCGAGGCGGTCGGCGATACCGGCTTGCGATCCGATCGCGTCGTCCAGCGCCATTCGCGCCAGCTTTCCAAGCACGATGCCGATCGCCAGAAACGCGCCGAAAAACAGCGCCCAATTCTGCGTCAGCGGCGAAGCGGGCGTGGCGTCAATCCGCGGCGCAACAAACGAAATCACCGCGACCGCAATCGGCATCGCAAACAGATAGGCCAGGATCGTGACCGCGCTGCGCAACAGCCCGGTATTGAATCCGGTGATCGCGGCAATGGCGAGCGCCACGTAGACGGCGATATCGAAGCTGTTCATGGTCGAGTATTCTCTGCCTGCATTTTCTGTGGCCGGAGCTTGGTCAACGAACCGCCTTTGCGACGGCTAAAATCGTCTGTATCAATGAACGGGCTACCCGCATTGGGAATTCTCTGATGACTGACCTATTCGACGTTCGTAAAGAAATCGTCCTCGTCACCGGCGCTTCGCAGGGGCTCGGCCGGCAGTTCGCACGCGTCCTGTCGGCGCATGGCGCGGCCGTCGTGCTGGCGGCACGCCAGGCCGCCAAGCTGAAAGCCCTTGAGGACGAAATCAGGAGCAATGGCCGCCGCGCTGTCGCAGTGCAGATGGATGTGACCGATCTAGCCTCGATCTCAAAGGCGATCGACAGCGCGGAAAGCGCGCTCGGCCCGATCAGCGTGCTCGTCAACAACGCCGGCATCGCCATTGAGAAACCGGCGGTCGACCAGACCGAGGCGGACTGGGACGCCGTCATCGACGCCAATCTCAAGGGCGCGTATTTCGCCGCGACCGAAGTCGCACGGCGGATGATCGGGCGCAAGCAGGCAGGCAATATCGTCAATATCGCTTCCGTGCTTGGCACCGGCGTGACGAAATTCCTCTCGCCCTACTCGATCTCCAAGGCCGGCATCATCCAGGCCACCAGGACCATGGCGCTGGAGCTTGCGCCTAGCCGCATCCGCGTCAATGCGCTGGCGCCGGGCTATATCGACACCGAGATGAACCATGAGTTCTGGTCGACGCCGGCCGGCGAGAAACTGATAAAGGGAATTCCGCAGCGCCGGCTCGGCGCCGAAGCCGATCTCGACGGTGCAATCATGCTGCTCGCCTCGAACGCCTCGCGCTACATGACCGGCAGCGTGGTGACGGTGGACGGGGGATTTTTGCTCAATTAATTCACCCGCATCTCGGCCTTGATCATGTCGGCGGCCTTTTCGCCGATCATGATCGTCGTCGCATTGGTGTTGCCGCCGATCAGGGTCGGCATAACAGAAGCGTCGACCACGCGCAGCCCTTCCAGACCATGGACCTTCAGCTTCGGATCGACCACGGCGCTGGAATCGTTGACGCCCATCCTGGCGGTGCCGACCGGGTGATAGACGGTATCGACGCGCTGGCGCAGGACGCTGCGGATATCGGCGTCGCTCTCGATGCCCGCCGTGAACACGTCGGAGGTTTGCAGCGCTTTCAACGCGGGAGCATCGAGCAGCCGCTTCGTCGTTTTGAAGCCCGCGACCATGGCATCGACGTCGGCATCCTCGCCGAGAAAATTCGGATCGATCGCCGGTGCTGCTACTGGATCGGCGCTCTTGAGCCAGACGCTGCCGCGGCTCTTTGGCCGCAGCAGGCAGACGTGGCAGGAGAAGCCGGTGCCCCAGCGGGGCTTGCGGCCATGATCGTTCACGAGCGCCATGCAGAAATGCAATTGGATATCGGGCACCTCGAGGTCGGGCCGGGTCTTGAGGAAACCGCCGCACTCGGCGACGTTCGAGGTCATCGGTCCGCGCCGCTCGCGCCGGTATTGCGCGATCCCCTTGAAGATCCGCGCGATGCCGGAAAGCGACAGGCCGGCGAAGTACGGCGCGTCGGAGGTAAAGCCAAACACGAAATCCGGATGATCCTGCAGGTTTTGGCCGACTCCTTTCAGGTGATGCACGGACGCGATGCCGAGTTTGGCGAGCGCGGCGGCATCGCCGACGCCGGACAGCATCAGCAGTTGCGGGGTCTGGAACGCGCCGGAGGAAAGGATCACTTCGCGGCGGGCGCGGATTTGCCTGACCTCGTTGCCTTGCCGGTATTCGACGCCGACCGCGCGCTCATCCTCGAACAGAATTCGTGTGGCGTGCGCATGGGTCTCGACGCGCAAATTGGCGCGGGTGGCGAGATAGGGATGGATATAGCCGCGCGCGGCGCTCCAGCGCTCGCCGTTTTTCTGGGTCACCTGATAGGTGCCGAGGCCTTCCTGCTCTTCGGCATTAAAGTCGTCGCGGATGCGGAATTGCGCCTCGCGCGCGGCCTGCAGATAGATCTCGCGCACCGGATTGTCGGAGCGCAATCCGGTGACATGGAGCGGACCGCCCTTGCCGTGATATGCACCGTCGAGTTCGGAATTATCTTCGGAACGCTTGAAGTAGGGCAGCACATCGGCATAGGACCAGCCGACGTTGCCGAGCGAGGCCCAGTGATCGTAATCGCTGCGATGGCCGCGGATGTAGACCATCGCATTGATCGCGGACGAGCCGCCGAGGCCCTTGCCGCGCGGCTGATAACCGATGCGGCCGTTGAGACCGGCCTGCGGCACGGTATCGAATGCCCAGTTGTTGACCTTGCCGGAGATCATCAGGATCATCGCGCCCGGCGTGGTGACAACCCAGTTGTCGTCCTTGCCGCCGGCTTCCAGGAGTGCCACCGACGTCCTGGGGTCCTCCGACAGCCGGCTTGCGACCGCACAGCCGCCGGAGCCTGCGCCCACCACCACGAAATCGAATGTATCGGCCACGCTTGGTCCCCCCGTTAGCGCTTTGTCATTTCCGGGTTCGGCCGATGGCATGTCCCGATTGTCGGTGGGCCGAGGCTGGGCCATTGTGGAACTTCTGGCAAGGGTGCCCGTTTTCGACCGGTTTTCGCCTGATCCGGCGGTCATAAATCCGCAAAAAAGCCGCCGCGGCCCTTTCCAAAGCGGGTCGGCGTTGGTACATACCGCTCGCGCCTTAGGGCTTTGGCCCGGGGTTGCCTTCTCAGGAAGCCTATTGGGGACGGGATCGATCGGCACCTTTCGAGGTGCCAGTTCGAAGCCGTTTTCGTCCAGGTTTTCATATCGGCGCGCAATTCTTTATCGCGGGGTGGAGCAGCCCGGTAGCTCGTCAGGCTCATAACCTGAAGGTCATAGGTTCAAATCCTATCCCCGCAACCAGAAAAGAGCCCGTCAACTCAATGAGTTGGCGGGCTTTTTCATGCTCCAATTTGCCC
>VAZV01000114.1 GCA_005884765.1 Alphaproteobacteria bacterium | reverse complement strand
GAGGCTCAGAACAATTTAAAGCGCATGAGCTACGCGGGGTGCGCCACTCTTAAAACGTGGCAAAGCCACGCAGTTCGCTTCTCGTTCACGCCTATGGTCATGAAGTCACCGGGCTTAAAACCTATTGAGGCCCAAAACGCAAGGAGCAGCTCGGCGTGTGTTCCCTACCGGGCTTCTATGTGCCAGAAGTGGCCGGTCGGGAATTCTGTTTGGGAGCGCCAGACTGCTCAGTCGTTATAAACAATACCCCCGCGATGGAGCGACGCGGAGGACGGGGTGGCGGAGGAACACCCGTGCTTGTACGTTCTTTAGCGCGGGCTGCGACGTTGAGTTGCCTCTAAGCACTATTTGCGCGTGTTTTGACAATCTGGCGATACAGATCGGCATATCGACGAGCCGAATTGCGCCACGATACATCGACGGTCATGCCGTTTTTCTGAATGCTTCGCCAAACCGGCTTGTCGTTGAACCAGGCACCCGCTCGCCGGATTGCGCCAGCGAGATTTTCGACCGTGACCGGCCCGAATTGGACTCCTGTTGCTTTGCCGCCGGCAATAGCCGCTTCGTCGGTGTCAATAACAGTATCGGCTAGTCCGCCGACGCGGGATACGATGGGAACTGCTCCGTATCTCGAGGCGCAAAGCTGGGTCAGTCCGCAGGGTTCAAACCGCGATGGCACCACGAGCGCATCCACGCCGGCCTGGATCTGGTGAGCCAGTTTTTCATCATAGCCGATAGACGCGCTGATCTGATCCGGGTTGGATGCTGCGGCCGCCTTGTAGCGGCTCTCAAGGTCCGAATCTCCGCTCCCCAGCAGTGCCATTTGCGTGCCATCGCTTACGATGGTCGACAAGTTCGCAAGAAGGAGATCAAGCCCTTTCTGCCAGGACAAGCGACTGATCACACCGAACAAGAGAGCGTCTGGCGCGATCCGAAGACCAAGTCGCCGTTGTAGCGCCACTTTATTGGCCGCTCGCTTGTCAAGATCATCGGAATTGAAAGTTGAAGCGATGTTGGGATCCGTTGCGGGATTCCAGACTGATGTGTCAATACCGTTGAGGATGCCGCTCACCTGATTTGCCCGCGCGCGCAAAAGGCCGTCAAGCCCCATGCCTGCCTCGGGTGCCTGGATCTCGACCGCGTAGGTTGGGGAAACCGTTGTGATTCGATCCGCGAACAGCAGACCGGCCTTCAAGAATCCAATCGTCCCGTAGTATTCGACACCGTCGATGGTGAACGATTCCAGCGGTAAACCGATCGCGCCGAGCATTTCCCGCGGAAACTGTCCTTGATAAGCGAGATTGTGAATTGTCATTACCGTAGCTGGCCGGCGCCGTTCGCAATAATGCAAATAGGCGTGGGTCAGTCCGGCCTGCCAGTCATGCGCATGCACGACGTCCGGTACGAAGGACGGGACAGCTCCCAGCCCAATATCGGCAGCCACCCGTCCGAGCGCAGCAAATCGAATGCCGTTATCGGGCCAGTCCTGGCCGTCCGGCGCGACGTAAGGGTTTCCCAAACGTGCGTAGAGATGCGGGGCATCGATCACGAAGATGTCGAGCTCGCCGCATGCCCCCCGAAGCAAGCGCGCGATTCCTCCATGGAGATTCGGATAATAGAGAACCTCCTCCGCCATTCCCAGGGCCTGCATGACGTCAGGAAATCCCGGCACGACGGTGCGAACCTCGATTCCTTCTGCGTTCAAGGCCACTGGAAGCGCGCCAACCACATCGGCGAGACCGCCGGTCTTGATAATCGGATAAATTTCGGAGGCGACCGCGAGGGCGCGAATTGACCTCATGCCTTCAGTCCGTCGATCATCGGCTGCGTAATAAGACAGATGCCCTGTTGAGTGGTCCGGAATCGTTTCGCATCGAGTTCAGGGTCTTCTCCTACTACCAGTCCATCCGGAATTCGCACGCCGCGGTCAATCACGACATTTGCCAATCGAGCGCTCTCGCCGACGTCGACGTAAGGCAGAATTACCGCATTTTCGACCTTGGCAAATGAGTGAAGGTGTACACCAGTGAAAAGCAGGGAACGCCGCAACGCCGCGCCGGATATGATACACCCGCCGGAGACAAGGGACGCCACTGCCTGTCCGCGACGGCCTTCGTCGTCGTGAACGAATTTCGCCGGCGGCGTAATTTCAGCGTGAGTCCAGATCGGCCATGAGCGGTCGTACAGGTCGAGCTCCGGCAGAACGTCTGTAAGATCGATATTCGAAGACCAATATGCGTCCACCGTTCCCACGTCCCGCCAATAACTGCGCGGATCGTTGCCGGACCGGACGCAGGAACGGCTGAACTGGTGGGCCACCGCGCGGCCTTGTTTCACGATGTAAGGGATAATGTCCTTGCCGAAATCGTGACTCGAATTCGGATCGACCGCGTCGCGTCGCAATTCGTCGATCAGGAATTTCGTGTCGAAGACGTAGATTCCCATACTGGCGAGCGATTTGTCGGGTTTGCCCGGCATGGGCGGTGGATCGGCCGGTTTTTCCAGGAACGACTGGATGACGTCGTTGGCGTCAACGTGCATGATTCCGAAGCCGCTCGATTCGGATCTCGGCATTTCGAGACATCCGACAGTGACGTCCGCGCGCTGCTCCACATGCTGTTGCAGCATGAGTTCGTAGTCCATCTTGTAGACATGATCCCCGGCGAGAACCACGATGAACCTGGCTCTATGCGGCTCTATGATATCGATATTCTGATAAACGGCGTCCGCCGTCCCGAGATACCAGTTTGTCTCGGAGACGCGTTGGCTGGCCGGCAGAATGTCGAAACTCTCATTGCGTTCCGGGCGAAAGAAATTCCAGCCCATCTGGAGATGCCTGATCAGGCTGTGGGCCTTGTATTGGGTGGCGACCGCAATTCGGCGAATGCCGGAGTTCACAGCGTTTGAGAGCGCAAAATCGATGATGCGCGATTTTCCGCCGAAATAGACGGCCGGTTTGGCGCGTCGATCGGTCAATTCCATAAGGCGACTGCCGCGCCCGCCAGCAAGCACGAAGGCAAGAGCGTGTCGCGCAAGGGGCTCATGTCGGTCTGCTCGCATCTGGTCCTCCCCTACAACGCTCGATCGGTCTCGAGCTGTTCTGCTTGTGGCCGCGCCTGGCGCAAAGAATCGTCGTATCCGCGGCGATCGCTAATGCACCGAGGCAACCGCGGCAGTCAGACGAATGCACAAGTCAGGCCTTTGCCTTGTAGCTCTTTCAGGCGTGATTTCAGCATACAGCCCGAGGCCACCCCGGTTGCAACAATAATCGGCGAGATTGATCCGCCTTCGTGGACTAGCAACCACCGAGACCGACATTCGCTGCTTGTGGCCGTTTGACGAGTTCGCGCCCCTTGGGGGCGGCCGGACACCGGGCGACAGATCGGCATTCAGCCGTGATACGCAAACAGCTCGATTGGGTCGTTGAAGCGGCGCACCGGATATTCGTCAACGCGTTCGGGATCGAAATCGCTTTCGACGAAGTCCGCGAACGCGCGGGACAGCAGCACCGCTCTCCCCAATTGTTTGGTGAGGGTTTCGAGACGCGAAGCTATGTTGACCGTAGGACCGATGACCGTGAAGTCGAGCCGGGTGCGCGACCCGATATTCCGTACGTGACGTCTCCGACGTGGACGCCGATGCCGTAATTCAGCGGCGCACGACCGGTTTCGGCCGCTCATGCAGCCTGCGGTGAACAATCAGCTATCGAGCGACATCGCGCTTTCGAACTCGGCGCACATCGGACAATGTCGTAGAACATCGCAGAATATCGTAGCTTGGTGCCCGGGGAATCATACACGACCACCGACACGACGAACCGCTGTTTGTCCTCGCGACCGTCACGGTGGCGCCTTCCAGGAGGCCGAGCCGGATGGCGCGATTGCATCGCCCGATCGTTTGTCGGCCGCCGGCGGCTTGCGGCCTTCAGTTGCTCCAGCCTGGCTGCAGTCGCGGCCACCTATGCGCGCTGACTAAACAATCAGGGAGCTTGCGATCAACAGGACTAGCACAAGACTTACATAAGCCGTCGTGGCCGCGATCGGCGAGCTCACAAGCAATTTTCGTAAAGTAGCGGCGAGGTTCTTGTGTGTTCGATCCAAAGGACGGAGCGATACGGCTTCAATATGGAATTGCTCGCCGAGTGCGTTCTGCGCACGCGCGATCGGCGCAAATCGCAAATAATGTCGCGCGCAAACTGCGGTGACTTCTTGATCAGGCGGATCAGCAACGGCGCGTCCAAGGGCGTCATCAACGGCTCTTGTTGCCAAAAAGACGCACCTTCTTCGAAAGCCACATGGATACGCAAGACACCCTGACCGCACAGGTAATAAAGATAGCACGAGGCAAAGCGCAGGACTTCATAGGTCGTATTGCCTTGTCATTCCAATATTGGTCTCATCAACCCGGCCAGGGCAATTGACATTCCTGTTGTGCATTGCAACAGAACCAGCATTCGCGTGATAATAGGAGTTTTTTCGCGGATAACACAAAGCTGCCGCGAGTTGGATTCGCCGATGATACAGCCTAACTGCTATGCGGGAGATGGACGCGCGTCTGCATTCAGCGCCGCGGGCGCCACTATTTTAGGTTTTTGCGCCATCTTCGTTTTGGCATCTTGCAACTACGTGACGGTAGGAAGCTCCGGGAGCGCAGCTCCGGGCGATATCGACGTGCTGGACAAGGTGCGCTCGGTCGACATCACGCCCCGGCAGACCCAGGCGGTTGCCTCTACGCAGAACAATGCCGGGGCACGCGGCCGCGCTGCGGTATTCGAGGGGACCGAGATCGCCGATGTCGGCGACGCCCCGGTGCGGTCTCAGCCCACCGGCAACGGCTACGACCTGAACTTCGAGAGCGCACCGATCGCGACCGTCGCCAAGGTTGTGCTGGGCGACATTATGAACACGAACTATGTCATCGATCCGCGCGTGCAGGGCACGCTGAGCTTGGTATCTGTGCGTCCCGTACCAAAATCTGACATCGTTTTTGTCTTGGAAAGCGCGTTGCGCACATACGGCATCGCACTGGTTCGCGACAGCGCTGGTTACCGCCTCACGCCGCTTGGTGACGCCCCGGGCAGCGGCCCGGTCACTTCCGCCAGCGTAACGCTTGAACCCGGCTATGGCATCTCGGTGGTGCCGCTACAACATGTTTCGGCACAGACGATTCAGCAGCTAATGGATTCGTTCCTGGCCAAGCCAGGCATGGTCCGCGCCGAAATCAAACATAATCTTTTGTTGATTCAAGGCACTGGACCGGAACGCCGGACCGCCATCGAAAGCGCAATGAGCTTCGACGTCGACTGGATGCGCGGACAATCGGTCGGCATCTACCCTCTCAGCAACAGCGCGCCGGAACCGATCATTTCCGAGCTCGAGAAGATCATGGACTCCGGCGAGAGCGGACTGAGCCAGAGCGTGGTCAAATTCCAACCGATGAGCCGTCTGAACGCGATCCTCGTGGTCAGCCGCAAGCCCTCCCTGCTGCACACCGCCGCGACCTGGATCACACGGCTCGATCACGCCGACACCGCGCGCACCAGCGTCCATGTCTATCGTGTCAGATATGGCGAGGCCCGGCAGATCGCGCGCGTCCTGACTGACATGTTCATTGGCGGGTCGACGGCCTCGCTCGACAATGCCGACAATCAGGTCGCGCCGGGATCCGGCGCGGCAGCGACAGCAAGCCTCG
>VAZV01000211.1 GCA_005884765.1 Alphaproteobacteria bacterium | reverse complement strand
GCGACAATCCGCGCCTTGTCCTCATGGCTCCACTTCCGCCGGCGACCGGTTCCGGTGAAAACCTCCAGCCGCCGAACCGGCTCCGTGATAGCAATATGTTCAGTGTCCATTCTAAGCCTAACGGTCAAAACCAAACCGCAGACTCGCAGATCAGCACATCACCTGAAAGGTGGCCGCAAAACACCGCTTACGGCCAAGCGAAGCGAGCCCACCATTTGAATTTGTGTTGCTCGTCATACCCGCGAAAGCGGGTATCCAGTGCGCCGCGGCCTATCGACTCCATCGCTGGCGCCTCTGGAATACTGGATCGTCCGGTCAAGCCGGACGATGACAGTTGGGGATGAGTCCGCGATCCCGCGACGCGGAGTGCGCCCGAGCTTTAAGAACAATGTCCCTCGGATATTTGAGGGCGCAGGGAATGCCGGGCGCACGATGCGCCCGCAGCCTCGCACGCAAAGAAAAAAGCGCACGAGCGTAGTCACCACGGTCACACCGGTTTCACCCGACATTCCCCGCGCAATGGTTTACGGCTTATAACGCGCTCTCCCCAGTGACCGGGCTTTTTTGCCACTGTCGCCTGCAGGTCGAGACCTGCAAGCTTGACGCCAGCGTCGGGGCGTCAGGACCACACGATTTCACCGTCCGCTCGCAGCGCGTTCGTCTTGCGCGCTGTCTGCGTCCACCGCATCCCGCCCCACGTTCGTGACGATCGCGAGCGCCCCTTTAAGAGGAGCGGGACGAGATGAGTCGTAAATCTGATTTGGGGTCAGCGGCAATGCCGTCGGGTTGCGACGAATTAGCGCGACGGGCAATTTGCGCATGGCAAGCATGCAACGCAATGCGCGGCGCATCGATTTGCCCGTCGTCGTCTGGCGCAATCAACCGAGCTTGCGAGAGGGTAGCTAGGGGAATCAAATAGATGGACCCGTCACCTAGCTCACCATCGCATCGGCCTCACCTCCTCAGCCACTCTGAAGGAACAAGGGCACTCCCACGCCATTCTTCAGTCAAGCCAACGCCAGCAAGCCCGCCCCACACTCCTTCGTCAGCATGATCGAGCACAATTATCTGGAGGCGACCCCTGCCGCATGGGCCTCTTCACCAAGAAGGGCGAATACCTTTCTAACTGCAACAACGTCTTGATCGCTTAGAGTGATGTTATCTGCATCGTCTTCGTGTGCTGTTCGCTTCGGGAAATAGACTTGGCTGGGTTGGTCATAGATAAGTAGGCCGGGCACAAAATGATTAGGTTCAGTGAGAAAGAATTTCTGTAAGGCTAGCGTCAGCGCCACATGATACGCGAGCCAGTTGGCTCCGCTTCCAATTTCCCAAAGATAGTCGTCTCTGCTTCCACGAATGACCTTGACGGTTAAGTCGTCGACGATGAGACGTACAGGCGCATCAGGCCATTCAGCGTCGAGACGAGGCACAAGCTGGCTCGTTGAGTTTTCGATCCTACCAAGCGCATTGCTCAGCTTTCGTCGGATTTCAGCTTCGGAAATAACTTTTTGTAGCTGGTCGATTTGCGTACGCAATTTGGAGATTTCATCCCGTAAATCGGAGGACTGGTCAGCTCTGTCGTATAGTTGCAACGCTTGCTCTAGCCGTCCGAGAAAGCGCTCCATTCGATCAAAATGGTCGGCGACCTCTCGAGCTGCCTCAGAATTCCGCTCAAGATCCGTAACTTCTGCCCGAATTTGATTCAGGCGTCCAAGTACCTCTTCCGCTGCCGAGCGCTGACGCAACATCTCCTTGTCCAGTGTATCAGATACACTGGGATGAGATCTCAGTCTTACCTCCAAGGCTTCAAGATTATCGCAGAGAATTACTAGCCGGTCTCGTTCACCATGCCCCAATTTGACAAGAGGGTCATTGACATCATTATCGACCATGCCTCGAAGCCAACTCGCAAGACTAAGGCGATCTCGCTGAATGCGCATGGCGCCACCATAAGCTTCGCTACTCTCTAGCAATCGCCGTAGCTCGTTGAGGCGTTGCCTGTGCTCACTGAGTCTCGCGGCGACCTCGGTCTCTTCGCGACGAAGTATCTCAAGTCGCGTAAGGGTTACGTCGATTCCCGCGAGGGTAGGCCTGGCGTTTCGAGTATTGCTGGCGGCGATGCGGCGAAGCAGATCAACAACGCTGGGCCAGTCTGCGGGTATAGTTTGGTCGGCGGGTAGGAGCCCGAGTTCAATTGCTTGCCTAAGCCAGCCCTGCGCCTCAAGCTGCCACGCCGACGTCGCCGATACGATTCCCCGGAGTTCCACCTCTTTGCGGCGTAAGATCCGATTTAGTCGATCTAGCTCAAATCTTGCCTGCAACACATTGGCTGTGATGGCACCAAGGATGTAAGGGAAAATTGTTTTCAGTTTCTCCCGATGTTCCGTCGTATCGGCTTTGAAAAACATCACGTCTGGATTTGCGACAATATTCTGCGGCTGAAAGGTGAAGGCCATTAAATCGCGAAAACTGGGGCGTGATTTGAATCCGCTTTCTGTGCCTGGCTCGAACTCAAGATTGGTCAGTCCAGCCAATCGGTTCAAAACATCTTTGACAGTATCTAAGTTGGTGTTCTTCTCATTGATACGATCGGGCACTTCGACTTCTGGCCCCTCAATGAGGACCATGTCACCAGTCTTCTGTTGGTCGCCCGGTTCGCGCCTTGCCAAAAGCTTTTGTCCCTCGATTGTCTCAAGGACAATTCCAAACCACGCGCAATTCTCGCGAATGACACCGACCGGGATAGCACATTTGTCCGCGCCCAAGCAGTAATCGACAATGGGAATAACTGCAGACTTTCCGGTCTTAGATGCGCCGCTAATGATGTTAACGCTTCCAAGCGTAAATGTTAGCACCCGGGGTGGTGCGTTAGTGCGAGGCCAAAGTACGAGCTTGCGAAGCTGAAAATACATCAGAACTCCACGGCTAACGTAGATGCAACTTGGTGCAAACTGAGCTTGGAGCACCAATAGCCGACCTTGTCCGCGGCTCCCGCAAAATTCCTAATTCGTTCGGGCAGCACCGGCTTTCGAATGGTCGAGTCAGGCGTATTGGCGCGGATGGTCGTGGATACGTAGTCAAGCGTCAGGAGACGCTCCCCGATGCCCATGGCGATTGATTGCAATGTCAGTCGCCGAAGGGCAAGCGCACGTTCGTGTACTGCAAGTAGATTTTCACGTTCGTGGCTTAGCTTAGCAGCAAACAAGGCTAGCCCCGATGCCCTTTGCGTTGAGCTGATCATCCCTAAGGTTGGCCGATGTAGAACAAGCGGCAGAACTAGGAACGCGAGCGGGAAAGCAGCTGGACGGCTATCCTCACTTTGAAACCCCAAACCAAAACGCCAAATAGCATATGCACCTAATGCCGGATTCTGGACGATTTCGACTTCATTCAGAGAGGGGGCGCTCAGCGCAACCGTAACCATCACGTACTTTCATTCAGAAAGGCTTGGTAGTCTGGATGCCAACCGAGTCGCATAGAGTCCGCGAGTACGTTGAAGCATCCGTGCACGAAATGTCCTGGCACTGCTCGACCATCGAGTGGAGGTTGCAACTGGGCGCACCGACGGTAACTTTGGCGCCCCCTAAATGGAGCATCCTTAGTGGCATAGAGATCAGAGACTTCACCGGAGACCAGACCGTGACGCCGCACGAGATCATCGTCCCACTCCCGAAGGCTGCCTTCAAACACGAGGCCGCTTTCCGCCCATACAGATTTATCGGCCGATGTTCTCAGAAAATCGCTGACCGCCCTTACCCGATCTTCCTCACTAGTTTCGATGATTTCGAGCTGACGAATAAATGTTGGGCGTTTTGATAGTACCGCTGAAACCTCATCTTGTCCGGGCGCCGCCGTAAATGAAGTGAGCAAACCAGGGAGATTATTTTTCTGCACGAAGCTTATGAAGTTGGCCTTGAATACGTTGCCATCGATCAACGCGAGCTTGCCATTGCGTATCAAGTGATCCGCCTGCTCTTTGGCCATGCCAATTGCAGAGTGGCAAAGGACATCGACCAATACCGGTGCGACTGTTGGCTTTATAAGAGCGCGCAGGACTTCGATAGGATCCTCTTCGCTTACCACACTTAGGTTCGTTACGATGGCGACACGGTCTTTTTCCGGTGCATCGAGAAAGCGCTGCAAGTACGGAGCACAAGCTGAAGATTTTTTCTTCGCATGCTTCACTTTTATTTCCGCCACAAGACTGGCAACATTCTCAGCCGAGTGGCACTTACTCAATGCCTCCGCCCAAGCTCCAGTTCGCTCCGGCGTTACATAGAGTCGAAATTTACATTTCTCCGGATCGATCTCGCCTGCCGATGTGCTATCAAGCCAATTGGCTATTGCCTTCCACAAGTCTACCGCCCAATCCGACAGCGGATTCTGTTTCAATGCACTCTTGGTTTGTTCGAGAACCAGGGTGTCGTCGGGATTGTGGATGGCGACGTCATCCAAATGCTCCAGCGAAACTTGCGCCTCCTTAGGGCAAGTCAGCAGGTGATAGCAGAGGCGCACCGATTGTAACGCAAAGCCTAAATAAGGTCCCGGCGCAGCATGCTTAACAGCCTTTATAGCAACGTTCATTCCCCTCCCCACTTGCGAGCCGATGTAAGAAACCGTGGTCTTCCGTCTTGTTGTTTATGCACGCCGCGGTTGCTTACCTGTGTTAGGGGAAGCATAGGCTGCTATTGACAGACTGGGGAGCCCTGCGAGGGGAATTCCACCACTGAAAAGCCCCTTCGACCCAGCCGAACTCTTCAGCTCGCTTTCTTCGCCAGCTGCGTCGCTAGGCCTCTTTCCCGACCGGCACTTCATTCGAGGGCGGGGTAAGAGTTTCGTGTCCGGTTCCGGCGTCAGCGAAAATCATCGACTTCTCCATGCCGCACCGTGCATGGTCCGCCCACCACCCCCTCGATTGCACCCATTCCCGATATCACGTAGAAGTGAGCCGCCCTCGAACTGCCGTATCGTCAGGGCACTTTGAGACCGCTGGCCTGCGGGAATTGCTGGGTTGCGGGCCGGCCGTCCTCTCGAACTCGAACCTACGATCTGGGACTGGGTGCATGCCGGTGCTGGCTGCCCTGTGCTACCGGGAAGCGAGGGACACCAGCCATGGGGGTGGGGAAAGTGCAGGCTAATTCTCGTGGTTGAATGCGACGTGATGACCAGGACCGAATCGTCTGAAACATCGGCGGATGTCCGGGAAAGGACGATCCTCACCACCGATATCGTGGGCTCGACCGCGCTGCTGCGCCGCTATCCCAACGACATGATGAACGCCATGGATCTGCACGACCAGATTCTGTGCGACGCGATCCGCCGTCATGCCGGCGATCCATTCCGCTCGACCGGCGACGGCGTGCTGGCGATCTTCGACCGGCCGCTCGATGCGGTGCAGGCCGCCATCGAAGCACAGCGCGAGATGCGCCGGATCTCCTGGGGCCCCACCGGGCGGCTGCAGATCCGCTTCGGCATCCACACCGGGCTGACGCGGGCGCGCGGGGACAATGATTTCTTCGGCCCCGCGCTGCCGACGGCGACGCGATTGCAAAGCGCGGCCAACGCCGATCAAATCCTGTTGTCGGGCGTGACCGTGGAGCGGCTGGCGACCGACCTCGTGCGGACGCCGTTCCAGTTGTCCGACCTCGGCGAACACCATTTCAAGGGCATCGAACCTATTCGGGTTCACCAGGTCTCGGCGTCCGACCTGCCGACCGCGTTCCCGCCGATCGGGGGCAAACGCGAAAGCGCCAGCGGCAACCTGCCGGCAAACCTGAGCTCGTTCCTGGGCCGCGAGCGCGAGCTCGACGAGCTGGCGCAAGTGGCGCTTGAATCGAGGCTCTTGACCCTGATTGGTCCCGGCGGCATGGGCAAGACGCGCCTTGCGATCGAATTCGCCCGCGTGCTGGAGGCGACGTTTCCCGATGGCGCGTGGCTGGTCGATCTGTCGGCGCTGGAGCGCGACAGCGAGGTTTGGCCGGCGGTCGCCGAAGCGCTCTTGATCCTGCCGGTGCCCGGCACCGAGCCGCGCATCCAGGTGCTCGAACGCCTGCAGCGCTCGCGCGCGATCCTGGTGATGGATAATTGCGAGCATGTGCTCGATCCGGTCGCCGATGCCATCACCGAGCTCGGCTCGACCTGCGGCGAATTATTCCTGATCAACACCAGCCGGCGTCCGCTCGGGGTCGAGGGCGAGGCCTTGTACGAGGTCTCCTCGCTCAATGCCCGCCTGCAAGGCGCCGATGGTGCCGGGCAATCCGTGGCCGCGCGCCTGTTCGAAGAACGCGGCCGGCTCGGCAATCGGCGTTTTCATCCAACGGCGGATGATTTTGCCGTCATCGAGCGGATTTGCGCCAATCTCGATTGCATTCCGCTCGCCATCGAGATCGCAGCCGCGCAGTTGCGACGGCATAGTCTTGCGAGCATCGAAAGCGGCGTGACAAAGCCGCTCGACCTGCAAGCGAGCATTTTCCGCCGCCGCAGCGGCCGCCACCAAACGCTGCGGCAGACGCTGGAATGGTCCTACGAGCTGCTCGATCCCAACAGCCGCCAGGTGCTGCAGCGGCTGTCGGTATTCTCAGGCTCCTTCCATGAAGAGCAGGCGCTCGCCGTCTGTGCCGGCGACATCACGAGCGAATCCGAGGTGCTGCGCGGGATCGACGAACTCGTCGAGACGTCGCTGCTCGCGCGCGACACCAGCCGTCATCATTTGCGAATGCTGCAAACCGTGCAGGCCTTTGCCCGCGAAATGCTGGACCAGGCGACCCCGCTCCAGACCGTGGAGGCCCGCCATTGCGAGGTCTATGCGGCGCGATGCCGGCAACTCGGTCAACAGATCGCGACCGTCAATGAAGCCAAGGCGGCAAACGCGATCTACGACGAATTGTCCAACCTGCGTGCCGCCTTCGAGCGGACCGTCACGCGCAATCTGAAACTGGCGGCGGAGCTGGCGGCGCCTCTGTTCCTGTTCAACTACTCGCACCGCGGAGCTGAAACCGCGACCTGGTACGAACGGATCATGGCAAGGCCGGGCGCCGATGAGCTCGAACAGGCGCCGATGTTCCTGGCCGGAGCCGCCGG
This sequence comes from Alphaproteobacteria bacterium, assembly GCA_005884765.1. Taxonomy (GTDB): domain Bacteria; phylum Pseudomonadota; class Alphaproteobacteria; order Rhizobiales; family Xanthobacteraceae; genus Bradyrhizobium. Next base: position 34,459 of record VAZV01000211.1, on the reverse strand, counting down.
CCACGCCTTCCACGCCGAGGGCGATCAAACCAAGGCCGCGGGCTTCGTGGAGCGCGGCTTTAGGATTGAGGCCGCGAGGTCGCGCAGCAGTCAGGGCTGGCTTGCCCATGTCGCCGGCCAGATGGCGCAGTGGTCCGGCGACACCCGAGGCTGCATCGATCAGCTTGCGGCCGCAACAGAGCAGGCCAAGCTTGCGGAAAACACCGCTTGCCAGGTGATGTCGATGTGCGTGGCATCTTACGTCAGGGCGCGGATGGGAGATCTGGAGGGCGCGCGCGAACTGGTCCGCGAAGCCACAGAGATCGCACAGCCCGCGATGCAGCCCACGCTGATGGGATATGTTTATTATGCGCGCGGGGGTATCGCGCAGGATGCCGCACGCGCCATCGATGAGTACCAGGTCTCCGCGGACTGGGCCGTGATGGCGGGCAATCACCTGGGCTCGCAGCGGGTCAAGCAGTTGATCGCCGATCTAAAAGCCGCGGATGCTCTGCCTGCCGAGGCGCTCGCGATCCATGTTCGCTACCTGATCGATCTTCCGAGCCACGGGACGACTTTCTACACCTGGCTCACGATCCGCTCCCTGCTCCAGCCGCTTTTGGCGCTGCAAGCGGACGAACAGCTTGCGGTTTTGGTGGGGGCGCTGAAGGCGTCGCCGTTAAAGCTCGACCGGGCGGCCCGCAACGCCGTCGACAAAGCCAAGGCCAGGCTGGGTGCGGATGCGTTCGAGCTGGCGGCGGCCCGTGGCTCCCGGTTTGACCTCGCCGAGGCCCGAAGGTACATCATTGACGTCTGGCGAGGACTGAGCGCAGGTTGAGTGGAGGCGAGCTTGGCACCCTTAAGGCGTGTACCGGTCCGCCGGCAGGGGAGGCGGCATGGACGATCCCGTGGCCAAGCGGCTGGTCGATAGCATCATCGCCGATTTCCCGGATCATGATCCCGGGAAAAGACCGATTCACACCGTCGGCATCGGGGTCAAAGGCACGTTCGAGGCCTCCGAGGTGGCGCGCACCTACTGCATCGCCGAGCACTTTCAGATCAAGCGCGTTCAGGGAAAGCGGGTCCCCATCCCCGTCACGGTGCGGTTCTCCAACGGATCGGGCAGTCCGAAACGGCATGACGGCTGGAACGACGTGCGGGGAATGGCTGTGCGCTTCCATTTGGCAGGCGACCGCGCCACCGACCTGATCGCGATGACGCTCGGCGAGTTCTTCGTGCGCGGCGTCGATGAGTTTCTCGACTTCACCAAGAGCGCGCGGCAGACGCCGGTCAAGCGGGAATCGGCGTTGCGCAAGATCGGCGATCTGTTGTCGCTCATGCGTCCGCTTCCCAACCCGCCGCCGGGACAAAACCAAAGCGGCGATGCCGGCACGCTTGATTACGCCAACAAGCATCGCTTCGCCCAGCTCGCGGTGTTCCAGGCCGGAATGATCGGCGCGCCCGTAAGCTATGTCCGCGCCGTCTATCATGCCGTGCATACTTTCTTCATCGTCGGTCCTGACGGCGTGCGCCGCCCAGTTCGCTTCTCCTGGAAGCCGGTCGCCGGTGTTCAGACCACCAAGGATACCAGCAAGAATCCGGACAACGAGTACCTGCAGGAAGAACTTCGCCGGCGGCTCAAGGAGTGGCCGGCCCGGATGATGCTGATGATGACGATCGGCGAGGCCGGCGACGCGCTCGACGATCCCACCGTGCCGTGGCCGGCCCGGCGCGTCCGGGTCGTGATGGGGACGCTGACGCTGAAAAAGGTCGCCGAGGATCAGGTCCGCGACGGCGAGAAGCTGAGCTTCAATCCGTGGCGCCTCGTGCCCGGCATCGAACCCTCGGCCGATCCGACCCTCAAAGCCCGCCGCGACGCCTACGAGGATTCGCGCAAGCGGCGTGGCGTCACACAGTGCCCGTTTCTACCGGAGTGAATGTGATGGCAAGGAACGGAACCAAGACCAAGGCAGAAGGCGGAACAAGCCAGAAAGGCTGGTTCGACTGGCTTGGCGACAAGCTCGATCAGTGGGTCGACTGGCTTGCCACCACGAAACCCTTCGCGTTCATCGCAGGCCGGATCCTGGTGCCCTATTGGGCGTGGCGCACGCCGGTGAAACGTCTGGAAGGCGGCCCTCGTCCATCCGTGCAGCCCGGCGACAATGTCCAGCGCATGATGAACCTGGTCATGCCGCTCAAGGACAAATCGGCGGTCGGCCGTGCCCTGGCCGCGCTCGCCATCGCCCAGAACAAGGACGAGATTTACGCGGGCCTCGACAATGTCGGCACCGTGCACTTTGCGCGCTTCGTGATCGTCGACGACAATATCTGCATGTTCTCGGTCTATGACGGGGATTTCTCGAACTACATCCGCGACTTCATTGTCACCATCGGGAGCGTGTTCGACGCCGTGGTGGAACTGGTCGAAGGCGGTGAGGACGTGATCCCGTCGGCGAAGCACGTCGAGAAATTCATCGATTGGGTGCACGACCACGACATCTATCAGGTGTCGGACGTCGCGACCGATATCCTGCGCGACCAGGAAGAAGCCAATGGCGATGCGGGCGCCGGCAACGACGATTTGCGGCTGTTGCCGCGCAAACTGATCCTGCAACTTAACGTCAATCGCAACGTGTCGCTCGGCAGCGGCTACCGCGCCTATCCCGGCTATTCCGCGGCCCAGGTCCGCCAGCAATTCGGAGTGGGCTGGTGAGCTGCAAATTCAATCCGGCCGACGTGCAGGGCAACATCCTGCGCGGCTATCGCAAGCCTCGCGTGCGCTACCTCATGCTCGAAATCAGCGACCGCGCCGCGGCTCGCCGCTGGCTCACCGCCGCTACATCCGGCACTGGCGGCGTTCCGCAGATCGCAACCGAGTCCGGGCAGCGCTGGGCGACCAAGCCGGACACCTGTTTCAACATCGGCCTGACCTTTGAGGGATTGCGGGCGCTCGGCACTCCGGCCGCCTCGCTCGCGACCTTCCCGACCGAGTTCGTCCAAGGCATGAACAAGCGGGCGATCAAGCTCGGGGACGCCGGACCGAGTGCGCCGGAAAACTGGGAGCAGCCCTTCAACGAACCGGCGCGGGTCCATCTCATCGCGTCGATCTACGCCGACGACGTCGCTCAGCTCGATCGCGTTCAGCACGACGCCGTCGGAGGCCAACAGGCCTTCAAGCTGCTCAGAGTGCGCGACGGCTGGTGTTTTGACGGCGACTACGTTCATTTCAATTACCAGGACAACATCTCGCAACCGAGGTTCGCAGAGATCCACGACCGCGACAGTTTTTCGGACAGCCAGCCGATGGCGCCGCTCGGCACCGCGCTGCTCGGATATCCGACCAATTTCGAAGGTTTGAAGTGGCGCATCCCGGAGCCGGAGCCACTCGGATACAATGGCAGCTTCAACGCCTTTCGGGTCTTGGAGCAGGACGTGGTCGGCTTCGAGGAGTATCTCACCGCGGCTGCGACCGAATTGCTCGAGCACCCGAAGGTGAACGAATTGCTGCCGCCCGGCGCAGAGGCGAACATCCAGGTGAAGGAAGGCCAGCGCCTCCCGCGTCACGATGCCCTGCGCGAGGTGATCGCCGCCGCCATGTGCGGCCGCTGGCGCAATGGCGTGCCGCTGGCACTGTCCCCCGATACGCCCAATCCGTCGCCCGATGTGAGCCGGACCAAGTTCGACTACACCAATTTCGACGACGATGGCGCCGCGCGTTGCCCCTACGGAGCTCACATCCGGCGCTGCAACCCGCGGGGCGGGCAGATCGTGCAACGGGTGGCGAATCATAGCCGGCGTCTGGTCCGTCGCGGCATGCCCTATGGACCCGCTTATGTCCATGATCCGGCGAAACCGCGCGATCCCAATGAACCGAAGCGCGGATTGCTCGGCAATTTCATCGGCGCCAACCTCGGTGCGCAATTCGAGGCGATGTCGTGCGACTGGCTGAACCTTGGCCTGCAGGATCCGCGGATCACCGGCTCCAACGATCCGCTGCTCGGCGCCAATGAGCCGGAGACCAGCTGGTTCGACCTGCCGCTGAAATCCGGCGCACCGATCCGGCTGCGGGGGTTGCCACGGTTCGTCACCACCAAAGGCGGCGCCTACACCTTCCTGCCGAGCATGGCGGCGATCCGCTATCTCGGATCCCTAACGGGCTGAGGCAGCCTAAAGCAGAACGGCCGGATCGTTCGACCAGGCCGTTGTCAACGGTCCGGTTGCAGGTTCGCGTCCCGCCGGCGAGCTATTCCAGTCTTTACCACGCCAATGTCACCACACTCATTTGCCGTCGTTCCCGAAGGAGCAGGTCGGCCGGTGTAAGCAATCCGATTCCATCCCGTCGAACGTCACGATGTTCGTCGTGCCCGCCCAAACTTCGTTCCCAGATAGATCGATATGACGCCGTATCGGGGGCGAGTTTGCGATCGGATCAACACGCGTCGAAATGTAATTCGGATCACATGCGGACTGGAACGCCCAGGTTAGGGTGCGCGCCGTGTTATTGAGAGCAGGAGCATCGACGGTGAGGTACGCGCCATCAATTGCGACGAAGATTTCTCTTAATGAATTATCGCCAAGTCTACTCCGAACCATAAAAAGCATTCTTGTGACGATTGTCGATGCTTTGCATCATTCGCGCCGACTGCAGGCGGAACGTATTCTCTTCCAGCACCGTGATCTTCTCGATCAGGCCCAACACGGCATCGTTGGCGAGCTGAATGCATCTTCGGGAGCGCACCATCATGCTGACAGATGAGGCTCCGTCCCGGCGCAAGTCATCGGTGCAGCTTCCGGCGCGCACGGAAGAGATGCTGGTCGCGGCCATACTGATCCTATTCTTGCTCCTGCACGTTATCGCCGGCGCAGTTCTGCAGCACGCCGGCGCAGCCGATGGAGAGCTCTCAGAGCGCGGTGTCACGCTCCAACTCTACGATTGAAGCTCGCTCAGCTTCGACCTTAATCAGCCGGTCCCATTGATGATGGCGTGCAGCGTGGGGGGTGCAGGCGGCAAATATTTGGGCGCTTCGTAACAGCATCCGGTGGGAGGAAAGCCGCGTCCTGATACTGGGCGGGCTCCTCGGTGTACCGGTGGCGCTCTGCGATTGCGACTAGAACTCAGCTCGCTTGCTTCGCAGGCTCTGCCGCCGCCTTCTTCTTCTCGATCTGGCGCTTCAATTCGAGCGCGCGCGGCGAGAGGTTGGCGACGCGGGCCTTCAATAGAAACGCATCGAGGCCGCCATTGTGGTCGACGCTCTTGATCGCGTTGGTGGAGACGCGCAAGCGCACGTTCTTGCCGAGCGCGTCGGAAATGAATGTGACGTTGCACAGGTTCGGCAGGAAGCGCCGCTTAGTCTTGATGTTGGAGTGGCTCACCGTGTGACCCACCAGCGGGCCCTTGGCCGTCAGTTCGCAGCGCCGCGACATCGCAAGAAATCCTCTTCCATCCCCGTTAAACCAGCGCGCCATTTGATCGGCGCCACGGGGGTTCAAAATCTCGTCCATTTCCAGGAACCGCGGACGTATAGGGGGGAAGCCTCAAATCGTCAAGGTTCTGGACGTCCAAGGTTTTGGGCCGCGAAGAGCCAATTTCGCAAGGTTTCCCGCTGTCTTAACGCGAGGCTTCCCACAGCTTATGGATCATATAAAGGGCGTATTCCAAAGCGAGCTTGGCGGGGTTCCAGATGAGGCGGGCATTTTGGCCCGAAACCACGCCAATTCGTTGTTCGGCGGATATTTTTGCTTAGATGTACTTTAGCGCGCGCTACCAGCAGGACCGTCGGTCAGTGACCACCCAGACAGTGATTTCGACCAGGCCTGCAAGGAAGCTGTCATCGAAGCTTTGGTTTGGGCTCGCCGGCGCGGTCATGCTGCTGGCGGCGCCGCATTCGGCCTCGGCCCAGGGCAGGCTGGACGCGCAATATGAGGCGACGCTGTCGGGCATCCCCGTTGGCCGAGGCGCCTGGACCATCGAGATCGGCGACGATCAGTTCGCCGCTTCTGCTTCCGGCGGCACGTCGGGCATGTTGAAGGCCTTTTCCGGCGCAAGCGGCACCAGCGCGTCCCAGGGCCGCGTTGTCAACGGCGCGCTGGTTGCGACCAATTATTCCGGGACCACGACCACTGCGAAGAAATCCGAGGCGATCCACATCATTCTTGCCAACGGCAACGTCAAGGAATTCGGGATCAATCCGGAGCCGCCGGTCGATGCCGACCGCATTCCGGTGACTGATGCGCATCGCCGCGCCGTCTTTGATCCGATGACGGCAACGCTCCTGCGGGTGCCCGGCACCGCCGATCCGCTCGGTCCCGATGCCTGCCGAGCCGGCGTCGCAGTGTTCGACGGCCGCATGCGCTACGACCTGAAGCTCGATTTCAAGCGCATGGAAACGGTGAAGGCCGAGCGCGGCTATCGCGGCCCGGTCGTGGTTTGCGCGCTCTATTTCGCGCCGGTCGCGGGTTATATTCCCGATCGCCCGGTGATTAAATATCTTGCCGCCCAGCGCAGCATGGAGATCGCATTTGCACCGGTCGCGGGAACCCGGGTCCTGGTGCCGTACTGGCTGAAGGTCCCGACCCCACTCGGTCCGGCGATGTTGGAGGCGACCCAGTTCATCACCCAGCCGACGCCGCCGCGCGTCGCCAAGACGCAGTGAGCCCCCTCAGTCACGGCTTGACTCTTGTCGCCTTTTGATTCGACTCCGGAGTTGCCAAAATTTTAAGAAATCCACCGTCGAACCGCCGCTTGTAGAGGCGCGTCAAACTTGATCTAGTGCCGCGTTAAAGCATCAACGCGAGATGTTGCGGTGAACGAAGCAGGACATGGGGTGGAGTCAGCGATTCGGGCGCGATTCGTTCTAGACTCGTTCCAGAGCTTAAGCCGCGACCTCGCAGGCGTCGCATTGTGACACAATCTTAAGTCCACGCACTTAATCCACGCGACGACAGAAACCCTAGAAAATATGGCTTTCTCCCCTCAAGCAGCGTTCACCCGCGAACGGGCTCCCGGCTCCGGCGTCACCGCGGTGCTCGGGCCGACCAACACCGGCAAGACCCATCTGGCGATCGAGCGGATGCTCGGCCATTCCAGTGGCATGATCGGCCTGCCGCTGCGGCTACTCGCGCGCGAGGTCTACAACAAGATCGCCGATCGGGCCGGCGTCGATTCCGTCGCGCTGATCACCGGCGAAGAGAAGATCAAGCCGAAAAGCCCCCGGTTCTGGGTTTCCACCGTGGAGGCAATGCCGCGGGATATCGACGTGTCGTTCCTCGCGGTCGACGAAGTCCAGATCGCAGCCGATCTCGATCGCGGGCACGTCTTCACCGACCGCATCCTCAATCGGCGCGGCCGCGACGAAACGCTCTCAATCGGCGCGGCCGCGACGAAACGCTGCTGCTCGGCGCGGCCACCATGCGCCCGATCGTCGAGCGGCTGCTGCCCGGCGCCTCCATCATCACGCGTCCGCGGCTGTCGCAGCTCGAATTCGCCGGCGATCGCAAGATCACCCGGCAGCCCCGGCGCACCGCGATTGTCGCCTTCTCGGCCGACGAGGTTTATGCGATCGCCGAGCTGATCCGCCGCCAGCACGGCGGCGCGGCCGTGGTGCTGGGCTCGCTGTCGCCGCGCACTCGAAACGCGCAAGTTGAGCTGTTCCAGTCCGGCGACGTTGATTATCTGGTCGCGACCGACGCGGTCGGCATGGGACTGAACCTCGACGTCGATCACGTCGCCTTTGCCTCCGACCGAAAATATGACGGCTACCAGTTCCGCCGCCTCAACCCGTCCGAATTCGCCCAGATCGCCGGGAGAGCCGGGCGCGCCACCCGTGACGGCACCTTCGGGACCACCGGCCGCTGTGCCCCGTTCGAGCCGGAGCTCGTCAATGCGTTGCAGAACCACAGCTTCGACAGTGTGAAAGTTTTGCAATGGCGCAATTCGAAGCTGGATTTCACATCGCTCGGCGCCTTGCAGGTCTCCTTGGCGCTGACGCCCGGTCATGACGCGCTGACCCGCGCGCCGATCGCCGAAGATCTGCGCGTGCTCGATCACGCCGCGCGCGATTCCGACGTGCGCGATATGGCGCACGGCGCGAGCGCCGTGGAGCGGCTGTGGGAGGCCTGCCAGATTCCGGATTACCGCAAGCTTTCGCCGGCAGCGCATGCCGAACTTGTGACGAGTTTATTCGGTTTTCTGATGAAGAACGGCCGCATTCCCGACGCCTGGTTTGCCGCCCAGGTCGATCAGGCCGATCGCGCCGATGGCGATATCGACACGCTGTCGGGCCGGATCGCGCAGATCCGCACCTGGACCTTTGTCGCCAATCGGCCGGATTGGCTGGCCGATCCCGAGCATTGGCAGGGAATTACGCGCGAGGTCGAAAATAAATTATCCGACGCGCTGCATGAACGGCTTACGGAGCGTTTCGTTGATCGTCGTACCAGTGTATTGATGCGCCGCCTGCGGGAGAACAGCGTTTTGAATACGGAAATCGGCAAGACCGGCGAAGTCACCGTTGAGGGCCATGTGATCGGCCGCCTCGACGGATTCACCTTCGCGCCCGACGCGACAGAGGCCGGTTCCGATGCGAAAGCCTTGCAGGCGACCGCGCAAAAGGCGCTGGCCGGCGAGATCGACACGCGTGCCGAAAAGCTGGGCACAGCACCCGACGATCAGTTCGTTTTGACCTCGGATGGCACGATCCGCTGGACCGGCGATGCTGTTGCCAAGCTTGTGGCAGCCGAGGACGCGCTGCATCCGCGGCTTCGCATCGTAGCCGACGAGCGGCTCAATGGTGCGGCGCGCGACAAAGTCCAGGCGCGGCTCGATCTGTGGCTGAAGAGCCATATCGAAAAGCTGCTGGGTCCGCTGTTCGAACTCACCAAGGCCGAGGACATTACCGGCATCGCGCGCGGCATCGCGTTCCAGCTGGTCGAGGCGCTTGGCGTCCTGGAGCGCGCCAAGATCGCCTCCGAGATGAAGGACCTCGATCAGCCGTCGCGGGCTTCTTTGCGCAAATACGGTGTCCGCTTCGGCGCTTATCACCTCTATCTACCGGCGCTTTTGAAACCGGCGGCACGATCGCTGGCCTCGCTATTGTGGGCGCTGAAGCACGACGATGTCGATCTCTCGCTGCTCTCCAATGCGCAGCATCTGGCAAGCTCTGGCCGCACCTCGTTTCCGGTCGACAACGCGCTTGCCCGCGATGCCTACCGCGTGTTGGGCTACCGGCAATGTGGCGAACGCGCGGTGCGCGTCGATATACTGGAACGGCTGGCCGATCTCATTCGCCCGGCGCTCGCTTGGCGCGAGACCTCGCCCGGCACCAAGCCCGCCGGCGCGTTCGATGGCCGCAGCTTCGTCGTGACCCAAGCGATGACATCGCTCACCGGCTCGGCCGGCGAAGATTTTAGCTCGATCCTGCGCGCGCTCGGCTACCGCATGGACCGCCGCCCGCCACTGCCGCCGAAGCCAGCGGCCGTTGAACCCGCAGCAGCCGAGACACCTCCCTCCGTCGAGACCGCGGCGGAAGCACCGGTCGAGACCGTGGCGGAAGCACCCGCCGAGCCGGCGCAACCAGAGACAGCGCCATCAGAGACCGCGCCACCAGAGACCGCCTTGCCGGTTTCCGGCAGCCCCTCGCCATCGGCTGCGCTGCTGCCGGAAGTTTCGCCTACGCCTGCGACCAGCGAAGAGGCGCTCGGCGCGACCGAAGTGCTGCCGGCGCCTGTGGCCGCCGTCGAAGCGCCGTCTGCGCAGGTAGCGCAAGAACAAACCCAAGAACAAACTCAAGAACAAACTCAAGAACAAACTCAAGAACAGGTTTCGGCACAAGCAACGCCTGAGGTGGCTGGCGCCAGCGAGACTACGCCGCCTGATGCAACCGTCGCTCAAGCTGCGATGGAGCCCGCCGCGGCTCCAGAATTGGTCGAAGTCTGGCGGCCAGGCGGCCGGTCCGACGAACGCCGGCCGCGGCATGATCGTCATCGTCACCGCCATCAGAACCGTGCGCAGCAAGGAGCGCAGCCCGCGGCCGCGCAACCTGCAACCGGGACCGGCGAGGCCGGCGAAGGCGAGAAGCGCGAACATCACCGGCGCGGACGGCGCCACCGGGACTTTCACAAGCCGCGCGAGGGTGTACCGGTCGCAGCCGCCGCGCCAGCCGATGGCGCGCCCGCCGCCGAGGCGCGCGAGGACAAGGGCGAGCGGCGCGAGCGCGTAGAAGGCAAGGGCAGGGAGCGGAATGGCGAGGGGCGCCGGGACAAATCCCAGGAAGAACGCCGCGGCGAACGTAAGGGTGATCGTGACCGGGGCGGGCGCGACAAAGGCGGCCGCGAGCATGGGCGCGACTTCGGACGCGACAAGGGCGGACGTGACAAGCGTGACAGCGGTCCCTCGCACCGCCAGTACGCCACCAGCGCGTCGCCGCGCGAACGCGACCGTCCGATCGATCCCAATTCGCCGTTCGCCAAACTCGCGGCCCTGAAGGAACAGCTCACCGCCAACCGCAAGGACTAAACGCTTAAAATCAGCAGGGCTAATTGGAGCGTCAGCGTCTCGATAAATGGCTGTGGCATGCGCGCGTGGTGAAGGCGCGCACCAGTGCGGCAGCACTTGTCGAAGAAGGGCATGTCCGCATCAATGGCGTGCGCGAGACGGCGCCTGGACACAGCGTGAAAATAGGCGACGTCTTGACGATCGGGCTTGATCGCTGCGTGCGCATTCTCAAAGTGGCCGGATTTTCCGAACGCCGCGGTGATGCGATTGCCGCGCGCGTGCTCTATGAGGATTTGCAGGATCCGCCAAAATGACTATCTGAGTGAGGAATAACCTGCTGGAAGCGCATCCGGCTTCCCTTGCTGCTTCCCTTGCGGCAGCGCACCAGCTGCGCTAGGCAACCAGTGAAAATTGACCGTTTTCGGAGCCCTGGATGACTTACGTCGTCACTGAAGCCTGCATCAAGTGCAAGTACACCGATTGTGTCGAGGTGTGCCCCGTCGACTGCTTCTACGAGGGCGAAAACATGCTGGTGATCCATCCGGACGAATGCATCGACTGCGGCGTGTGCGAGCCCGAATGTCCGGCGGATGCCATCAAGCCGGACACCGAGCCCGGCCTGGAGAAGTGGCTGGAGGTGAATACCGAATACGCCAAAAGCTGGCCGAACATCACCCAAAAGAAAGAATCCCCTGCGGATGCCAAGGATTTCGAAGGGATGGAAGGCAAGTTCGAGAAATATTTCTCCCCAAATCCTGGCAGCGGAGACTAGGAGCCTTCTGTTTTCGACCCGGTTTCTTCCCGCAAACAGGAGCTGTTTCGCTTGAAAGCGCTGGTATCTTTGCACCACAAGCTTAACCCTAATCGGGCTGATGTCGCCGCCGCCGCCCTGAAGGCCTCTAAATCATTGATTTTTACGGAAAATGTGCTATATTGGGCACATTGTGAGCTGAATCGGGTCAGCCGCTTTGACCCTTTGTTGGGTTTCCGCGAAAACATCGAACAGGGGCGTGGCAGTTCCGCGCACAGGCTGTGTCACAGAAAACGCGTAAAAAGAGTGCTTCAAAATCTTCCAGAAAAGCCGCTACGGCCAGCCGCAGCGCAAGCAAGAGCCGTGCCCGGACTTCCGTGAAGGGATCGGCTGCAAAATCCTCCAAGAACAAAAGAAGCGCAATGCCACATAAGACTGCCAAGACTGCCGCGAAAGCGACGGGCTCGAAGGCCACTGCTTCGAAGCACGCCGCCAAGACTCATCTTAAACCCACTCATCTTAAAGCCACTCATCCTAAAGCCGCCGCTGCTGCCCCGAAGACCGCTGCAAGGCCGGTGGCGCATAAGCCTATCGTCGCGGCGAAGCCGCCTGCTGCAGCGCCCCGCGTCGAAGAGAAGAAGGTCCTGACCCAGCGTCAGGGCTTCAAGACCAATGAATTCGTGGTCTATCCCGCCCACGGCGTCGGCCAGATCCTCGCCATCGAGGAGCAGGAGATCGCAGGTGCCAGGCTTGAGCTGTTCGTGATCAATTTCATGAAGGACAAGATGACGCTGCGGGTGCCGACCGCGAAGGTCGCCAATGTCGGCATGCGCAAATTGTCGGAGCCGGTGCTGGTGAAGAAGGCCCTGGAAACCCTCAAAGGCCGCGCGCGGGTCAAGCGCACGATGTGGTCGCGCCGGGCCCAGGAATATGAAGCCAAGATCAATTCGGGCGATATCGTCGCGATCGCCGAAGTGGTGCGCGATCTCTATCGTTCGGAATCGCAGCCCGAACAGTCTTACAGCGAACGCCAGCTCTATGAAGCGGCGCTCGATCGGCTGTCGCGTGAAATCGCCGTCGTGCAGCATTCGACCGAGACCGAAGCGGTCAAGGAAATCGAAAGCCAGCTCGCCAAGAGCCCGCGCCGCGGCGCCAAGACCGAAACCGAGGCCGGCGCCGAGGGTGAGGCCGAAGGCGATGTCGAAGAAGGCGACGGTGACGACGCCGCCGTCGAGGACGAAGCCGCCTGAAAGAAACAACAGGATTGAAGATCAAAAGCCCGGTCCAGCGACCGGGCTTTTTTTGTTCGCCGGTCATTCCGGGGCGCGCGCAGCGCGAACCCGGAATCTCGAGATTCCGGGTCTGGTCCTTCGGACCATCCGGAATGACGGGGCGGGCTAGGGGTTTGCAACACCCATCTTTGCGAGGAGCAAGCGTAGCCCGGATGAGCGAAGCGACATCCGGGGAAGAGTCTCGATGAACACCCGCATGTCGCTGCGCTCATGCGGGCTACGTCTTGCGCCGTCATTGCGAGGAGCACTTGCGACGAAGCAATCCATTCTTCCCGCGTGGCCATGGATTGCTTCGCTTCGCTCGCAATGACGGCTAAGCCGATCGAATCGCGCGTCAATCCACCACGATCTTGACGCGGTCGCGGACCTTGACCTGGGCACGGGCATCGAGGCCGTTGAGGGCACGGAAGCGCTCGGTCGGGCGGTCGACGCCGGACATGCGGTGCGCCAGCGATTCCACGGTATCGCCCGGCTGCACGGTGATGACCTTGATGCGCAGCGGCCGCGCGGCCTGAATCTCCTCGAGCGTCAGGCGGCGGAACGAATTCACGGTCTCGCGCGCGTTGCGTTCGGTTTCGGTGGTCTTCTGGCGGCTGGCAAAAATGAAGCGGTAGACGTCACTGCCGAACCGCAGCGCATAGACCTTGAACTGCCACTGATCGCCGTGGGCAGCGGCGGAAGCCGCCGGGAAGCCATTGATGGTGAGATCTTCGGTCGAGGCCTTGTCGACATTCTCCATCCAGCCGGAATTGAGATAGTCCCCGAGCGTTTGTTCCGCCGGCACCCGCACCACATCGAAGCGCATCGCCTGCGCGCCGCCTTCGCGCACGCCGATCACGGCCTGCGCGGTATTGTCCAGCGTGAAGGTGTCGGGCGCCTGGAAGGTGAAGCCCAGTTTCGGGTGCAGGAAGCGCCGGCCGCGCACGAATCCTTCGCTCGGGTCTTCGCCATAGACGATGTTGTCGATCGCCGCGAGATAATCCTCGCGGTCGCGCTCGCCGCCTTCCGGCGAGGTATATTGCCGTGCGGTCGCCTGCGCCCGCTGCACCCGCTCGGGTGTCGCCGGATGCGACGACAGGAAGTCCTGCACCCGTGGATCGAGCGAGGTCTTGCCGGCCTTCAGCTCGGCATTGCGTTCCATCGAGGTCAGGAAACGCGAGGCGCCGTAGGGGTCGAAATGTGCACGCGCCGAAATGCCGACGCCGATGTCGTCGGCCTCGAACTCCTGGGTGCGGGAAAAGCTTGCCATCGTCAGTTTGGACTTGGCGAGCGCAAAGGCGGTGAGGTCGGGATCGTTGCTCATGTCGGTCACCACGCGCGCGACGATGGCGGCTTGCCGCGCCTGGTCCTCCCGGATCGAGGCGTGCTTTGCCAGCACATGCGCCATCTCGTGGGAGAGCACGGAGGATAATTCCGAGGTGTCGCTCGCAAGCGCGATGAGGCCGCGGGTCACGTAAAGCTGGCCGGTCGGCAGCGCGAACGCATTCACCGCGCCGGAATTGAGGATCGTCACCTTGTAGGCCTGATCAGGACGGTCGGACGCGGCGACCAGCCGGTCGACGGTCTTGGTGATCAGCGCTTCCAGTTTGGGATCGTCGTAGGCGCCGCCATAGGAGGAGAGGATGCGCTCATGCTCTTTCTCGGCAGCGGGAGTCTGCGCGACGGTGCGGTTCGGCTTGGCGGGGCTTGCCGACGGCGCCGCGGTCTGCAAACGGCCCATTTCGCCGCAGGCCGCGAGCGCCAGCGCGAGGCACAACAGCCCCGGCGCGGCCCAAAGGCGGCGGCTCATTCCCCACTTGCGCCGTCCCACCAACCCATCCACTTCAGCTACTCTTAATCTGTACGAACTACGTAATCTGCAAGAATGACGCGCGCTGCAACGCGGTGACTTTTGTTCGAACACTCATCCTGCTCAAGCATTTTGTTTGAGCACGATCCCTCGGCTCAAGCCGAATACCAGTTCCATCCCGTTATCCGGTAAGGGGCAGGCTTATCCGATCTTATGCTCTAGTTCACGCCCAGCACTTCGATCTGCCCCACCCGAAGCACCTCAATTCGGGGCCCGCCGCGCGCCTCGACAAAGCCGCGGACTCGAATCCGCTTGTTCTCCAGCGACTTAAGGGTGAGACCGGCAGCCTCGATCGCCGGCGTCATGCGCCTTGGAATAGTCACAGCGAAGTCCTGTGTCCAGTTCCGCCCAAAATTGAGATAAGTCGTCGCCCCAGCTTGCCGTACGGACAATACCTTGCCCTCGACCACTGTAAACCGCCCGATCCCGGTCAAAATATCGTCAGGACTTTCTGCGTTTTTTATGACCGAAGCGTCAGCCCAGGTTCCCCGTTTCGCCTGCCGCGCCTCCGCCTCGGCGGCGACAAGGGCCGCGGCGCAGTCCTTGTCGGTCACATCGGCGGAAAGGAGCACCTCGCCTTGGGAAAGCAACAGGCCCTGAACCAGGTTTTCGGAGGCGGCTAGAAACACGAAGGCCACTTGCCGGCCATAGCGGTCGGGCCCGTCGTCCTGGCCGCGCAATGTCACGTCGTGGCCTGCAATGATCGCCGATAATGCCGCGGTGCGAGCCCTGCCCGTGGTCGCGGACACTGCCGGCTCGATGCCGGCTAGACGAATTTCACGACCGTCGGCAAGGCGAAAGCTGCGTGCGTCGATCACGGCTGCGACCCGACCTTCGCCCTGCGGCTCGAAGGCGCACCCCCCGGCAAATGCAGGAGACGCCGAGAGCGCGATGCTGAGGCCGAACGGCAACACTAGCGTAAAAAAGCCGTCACTATGCGCTGCCATACCGGTCGCCGGTTTCATGCTGCAACCCGATATCTGGCTGAATTCCTGTGGAATTCGTGAATGGTGGCGGCTCTTCCGCACGCGATGGCCCCATAGCCGCACTTTGACCCAAGTTTAGATACCATTGTCTGTCTGATGGCGGCTAGCTAATGCAGCGCGGTACAGCTGGTTTTTGTGACTATTTATGGCGCGCGAGCCACGCTTTGCGAAAACGGCGGCGAACCTTGCATGAATAAATTTTTCCAGCGGCAACTTACGGATTACGTCGAATATCACCGCGATCCCCGGAATTGCGCGTTGCATGTGGTCGGCATCGTGCTTTTGTTCCTGGCTGCCGTCCTTCCGCTGAGCGCGTGGTCGGTGACGGCGTTCGGTGTGCAAGCCAGCGCGGCGACCATCGCGGTGGTGCCGGTGTTGATCTACTGGTTGCTGCTCGATGGGGCACTTGGAGCAGCGATCCTCGGTGCTGCGGTGGTGTTGCTTTCAGCCGCCGCGCTGATCGTGGGCCATGTGGGCTCTACCGGCATGTGGTCGATCACGGTTGTGTTGATCGCGGTCGGGGTCACCTCGCAAATCGTCGGGCACCGGGTCTTCGAGCGTCGCCAGCCCTCGCTCGTGGATAATCCCATTCACCTGTTGCTCGGACCGATGTTCGTGATGGCCAAATTGTTCATCGCCCTCGGCTTTCGGGACGATCTTGCCGGCGTTCTCCAGCAGGCTCCGCAATCGGCGCGGCACAACTCCTCGCGTTACGCCGAGAAACGCCAGGCCGAGCCGCGCCCACACGCATGACACGGGTACTCGTCACTGGCGGCAGCGGTTTCATCGGACAGCATTTGGTCTCGGCACTGGCCGAGCGTGGCCGCACCGTGCGCGTGCTTGATCTGAAGCCTCCGGCCCGCGCGCTGCCCGAGGTGCAGTATGTCGGCGGCTCGGTGCTTGACAAGGACGTGGTGGATGCTGCGCTCGACGGCGTCGATCAGGTTTATCACCTCGCCGGACTGCCCGGCATGTGGCTGCCGCGCAAAAACGATTTTCATGCCGTCAATTACGGCGGCACCGAGGTGGTCATTGCGGCTGCGCGCAAGCGCGGCGTTGCACGGTTTCTGCATTGCTCGACTGAATCCATTCTGTTCCGCCGCTGGCCGTCGGAGAACGCCGCCGCGGAGAATTTTCTGCCGCCGGCCGAAGATATGCCGGGTCCCTATACGCGCTCGAAAATGCTTGCCGATCAGCTCGCAATGCGAGCGGCGGAATCCGGTTTTCCAGTGGTCATTGGTTGTCCGACGATGCCGATCGGGCCTGACGACCACAATCTGACGCCGCCGGCGGCGATGCTCCGGCACTTTCTCGACAGCCGTCTTCAATTATATCTCGATTTCATCGTGAACCTTGTCGATGTCCGCGATGCCGCGACGGGCCTGGTGCTCGCCATGGAGCGCGGGAAGGTTGGACATCGCTACATTCTTGGTGGCGAATGTATTTCGCTGAAGCAGGTTCTCCGGCTGATGGCGGTGATGAGCGGTCGTCTCAGTCCGCTCGTTCCGGTTCCCGGCCGCTTGGCGGAAATAACCGCTGCGCTGCTGGAGTTCATCGCCGATCATATCACGCGCCGGCCTCCGTCCGGCACCGCCGAAGGCGTTCGCATCGCGTTGCGGGCGAGGGTGTTGTCGATCGAAAAAGCGCAGCGTGAACTGGGCTACGCCCCCCGGCCGGTCGAGCCCGCGTTGCGGGAAACCATCGCTTATCTTCTGGGCGCCGCCGGCCAAAACTATGAATTGAGGGCAGGGACCACGCCGGTGTATTGAAACGTCCCACCTCCAACGCCGCCGCCGGTATGGCGTTTGATCTGATTACACAATAAAATGCCTGCAACATGTCTCATGATCTCGGTCAAATATTCGCCTTCGCGTGGAGTGGGTGGACCGCCACCTGGCCCACCCAGTTGTTGGCGCTCATCTGGATTGCCTGGCTTATCAGCTGGGTGGTGGCCTCGTTCTGGTCCGGTCGAACCGAAAAGCACGTGATGACATGGGACTCCCGCGCCTATCGCATTCCGATTCTCGCCGGAGCCATTCTATTCACGCCGTGGACCGCGCAGCTCTTGGGCGAGGCGCCCATTTGGCATTTTGGCAGCGTCGGCATCTACGTGATCGCGGTCCTGACGCTCGCGGGCATTTCGTTCACATGGTGGGCGCGAATTCATCTCGGACGCTTTTGGTCGAATGCGATCACGCGCAAGGAAGGCCATCGGGTCATTGATACCGGTCCTTACGGGCTGGTGCGCCATCCGATCTACACCGGGTTGATCGCAGCCATCCTGGCGACGGGCGTTGGCGTCGGAACGGTGACTGCAATGCTCGGCGCGGTGCTGATCTCGCTCGGCATGTCGCTGAAAGCCCGCATGGAAGAAGGCTTCCTGACGAAAGAGCTGGGCGCGGACGCCTATGGCCGCTACTGCCGGCGCGTTCCGATGCTGGTTCCGCTGTTGCCGGTGCGTTAGCTAAATTTCGCAAAAGCGGCGTGCTTTTTTCGGATCCGCGCCTCAGCGCGAAGACGGCGCGTGCGCGGAGACCTCGGCGAGCGGCACCAGATGGCGCGGCACGACGATGCGCTCGCCCGGCACCAGCGGCGTGTTGTCCGCCCCCTTGTTCATCTGGGTGATCGACCAGAGCGGCACGTGGTAGGACGCAGCGATCGACTGCAGCGTGTCGCCGGGACGGGCGATCACCGGCATGCCGCTGTCCCACAGCTCGATTTCGGCGTTGGCGGGAACGATGTAGCGCAGCGGCACCGTCTCGCCTGCGCCCTTCGCCGGGGTCCTCGCGAGCTGCGCGATCTTGGTCAGCAACTGGGCGTGGACCTGCTCCATCTTTTCGATGTTGATGTGGGTAACCTCGTCATGCTCCGAGAGATCGAAGCTGGCGTAGTGGCCCTGGTAGCCCGCTAACGGCTTGACATCGCCGCCACCCAAAACGCTCTTCGACAGAAAGATGTTGATGAAGCGTTCGACATTGAGCGGCACGCTGTGGGTGGCGTGCGCCGGATCGATGGCGACGACCAGGCTGACCGGGATGTTCTCAGCCTGTAGAACCTCCGCGAATATCACTGCACAATATCCACCCATCGAGTGACCGATCAGGATGATCGGCGCAGGATCCTCGTGGTACTGGCGAATGGCCTTCGCGGCGATCAGCCGGCAAATCGTGAATTCATCAACGCTTGCGGTAAAACCGGCATGCTCGATCTTGTCCGTCAGGTGGTCCATCCCGCGCGAGAAGAACGGGCCCAGCGCGCCACGGAACAGGTAGACGCGCCCGCGCGGCTCAATCGCGGCCTGCCCCGCGACCGGCGGCGATAGGAGTTGCTCGCTCGGCGCCGTGCTCGAGCCCGCTTTGGCCGGATCGAAGCCGACCTGGACCATGCTGGCGGATAGCATCGTCCCGATCACGAAGGCTGCAACTTGCGTCGGACGGATCATGCGCTCCCTGCTTGTGCCGTCAAAGCACGGGCACGTCAATTATCCCAGACGCTCATCGATGAATCACAAGGGCTCGTCCGCGGCCCTTCTGGCTGACGAATGGGCAGGATTTGAGGCGCCCTTAAGGCGCGCGACGTGGAAGCCCCATCGCTGTCGGAAGGACGGCATCGCTTCCGCTAACGCCAGTCCGAAGAACGGCGACGCTTGCGCTCGCCTTCCTACCAAGGACGGGCATGCCTATGCGGCGAAATTCATCTGCTCGCCCGCGTCGGAACGGTCGTCGCGCCCGAAGGCGGCCTTGCGACGCTCGCTTGCGCCTGTGCTGCCGAGGCGGCTGGGCGGCTAAAGGCCACCGCGTCGATGGCGCTGATCACCTTTTGCTGCATGAGCTCGTTCTTGTCGATCGTGAGATGCGCCATACCCAATCTGCCGACGTCGACATTCTGCAGCTCGCCGCGGAATTGGGCGGTCCTGGCGACAGGTTCGCCGTTGCCATTGGCAACGTAGAAATTGATATAGCGCCCGACGCGTCCGGTCAGGCTGGTGCGAAACACCGAATCCAGGCCGATCGCGAGCTTGACAGGGGCGCCAAGGTGATCCAGGCGCGCTACCATATCGGGCAGCGCCGTCGCGCCGGAGGAGTGTCCGACCAGAACGATCGTCTTGGTCCGCCCGCTCCTGTATTCCGCGGCGGCTTCATCCGCGAGCGACGCCCACGAGAGGTAGTTGGCCACGGTGGCATTGATGCCCTGCGCCTGCAGCTTGGCCGCGATTTGGTCCATGCCCAGCGAGAAGATATTGAGGACGCCGCGCAGAAGATAAACATGGGTACCCGAGGCCGTCGCCGCCGCGGCGTTGGCGCTGCCGGCGCCGATCGGAAGTAGCAGCAATAGCAGCGCCACCGCCATTGCCGGCAGCCGCCGCAATGACGGCCGACATCGAAGCGAAAGCCGGCCAATAAACCCGCTGCAGCCGCTGTTAGATGGCTTCATTGCTCTTCCTCAAAAGCGTACCGGTCGTTGCGCGGCGGACCGTAGCCTCGGCGTGCTCGCACCTGCAACAAGCGAGCGCCGAGGCCGGCAACTTTGTCCGAACGCGTGTCTCCGATGCCACACCAGAATTTCGCGGCACGACTGAGCGTGCTCCGATAGGGAATTTTGATGACGATCGCGGAGGTCGATGGAAGTCAACGGCATCGCGCCGCGGATGCGACGAGCCCGGCGCAACGCGCTGCCGCTCTGTTCACCCGGTCTTTGATCTCCTGCCGGCATTCCCTAATCCTCTGCGGGCACCGAATGATGCTCATGCATGACGCGCCAGCGGCCGTCGATCTTGCGCAGGCCCATTGTCAATCGAAACTGGAGAGGTTGCCGATGGCCTTTCGGATCGAAGTAAACGCAGTTTCCGACTGCGGTGGCGAAAGCGACGTCCTCGCCGGCGGTGATTTCGATGTCGTGAAAGTGAAACGCGACCGGCTTCTCCGCCATTGAAAAAAATGGCTCCCAGGTGGCCATATACGCATCCAGGCCGCGTGACAGAAACGGCGGCGGGACGTCGAACATCAGCATGTCGGCGTCGTGAGCTTCGCGAATTGTCGCCCGATCCTGGTTGCGAACAGCCTGGGCCCACCGCTCGATCAACGCCAGGATTTCGGTTTCGTCGTTTGAACGCGAATTGTGCTGGGTCATTTCCTACATCCTTTCCAATCCTCTTCGCGGGCTTTTGCTGAGCCGCTCCCGTATGCTGGCAGCGCGTGAAACCGGCGCTACATCATTCCGCTTTGCGGAAAAATGCGCAGGATGCCAGCTAGCCCGCATCGGCGCCGCCTCCCGCCCGCGGCTTGCCGCTACCCACCGCTTACGGCATGATTGCGGCAATCCAAATAAGCCGCGAACACAATGCGGCGTCCCGGTAGGGAGGTTCTGATGAAACGGATTTTTGCTGGCGTTCTTGCCTCGCTGCTGGCGCTCGCCGCGACCTCAGCCTTGGCCCCATCGGCCTTGGCCCCATCAGCCTTGGCCCAGGAAAAGCCTCCCCTAAAGCTCGGCGGCATCCTCGATATGTCGAGCCTTTATGCCGACATCACCGGCTCCGGCAGCGAGACGGCCGCCAAGATGGCGGTAGAGGATTTTGGCGGCGAGGTGCTCGGCCGCCGGATCGAGGTGGTCACGGCCGACCATCTCAACAAGGCCGATCTTGCCGCCAACATCGCGCGCGACATGTTCGACAACCAGCACGTCGAAATGCTGTTCGACGTCGCGGCTTCCGCAACCGCGCTTGCCGCGCTCGAGGTCTCGAAGGCGCGCGGAAAGATCAACATGTTCAACGGACCCGGCTCGATCCGCCTCTCCAACGAGGCCTGCGGTCCCTTTACGGTGCATTATGTGTTCGACACCTTTGCGCAGGCCAATGTCACCGGTCTTGCCGCCGTCCGGCAGGGCCTCGACAGCTGGTTCTTCCTGACTGCGGATTATGCGTTCGGGCAGGATCTGGAAAAGGACACCACCAACGTCGTGCAAAAGAGCGGCGGCAAGGTCTTGGGCAGCGTCCGCCATCCGCTCAATACCTCGGATTTCTCCTCCTTCCTGCTGCAGGCGCAGGCCTCAAAGGCCAAGGTGATCGGGCTCGCCAACGCCGGCGGCGACACCATCAACGCGATCAAGCAGGCATCCGAGTTCGGCATCGTCAAGGGCGGCCAGAAACTCTCGCCGCTGCTCGCCTTTGTCACCGACATCGACAGCGTCGGCCTCGATACCGCGCAAGGATTGTTGCTCGCCGAGGCGTTCTACTGGGACCTCAATGACGAGACCCGGGCGTTTTCAAAACGCTTCATGGAACGGGTCAAGCGGATGCCGACCTCGGTTCAGGCCGGCACTTACTCTTCGGTCACCCACTACCTGAAGGCGGTGAAGGCCGCCGGCACGACGGATGCCGCCGCCGTCATCAAGATTATGAAGGAAACCCCGATCAACGACATGTTCGCCAAGAATGGGCGGATCCGCGAGGACGGCCGCATGGTGCATGACATGTATCTGTTCGAGGTCAAGAAGCCGTCGGAATCCAAAGGACGCTGGGACGATTACAAGCTGCTTGCGACCGTTCCCGGCAATGAGGCGTTCCAGTCGCTGGAAGCCTCGCGTTGCCCGCTGGTGAAGAAATAATTGAGCCAACGGGTCGCGCGAATGCGCGCCCGATGACAGGCTCCGCGAAGCAATCCAGAGCCACAAAACAAGTCTGGATTGCTTCGTCGCTTTGCTCCTCGCAATGACGGTTCAAACGTCAATCGATGACAACGAAAGCGAAAACCGTATGAGCGCAAATGAAATCGTCCTGCAAAAGCTCGACCAGGGCCTCCTCACGATCACCATGAACCGTCCCGAGCGGCGCAATGCGCTGAACCCGGACATGACGCGCGGTCTGGTCGAAGCCGCCCACCGCGCCGCCGAAGACCACGAGGTGCGCGCCGTGCTGCTCAAGGGCGCCGGCGGCACCTTCTGCGTCGGGGGCGACGTCAAATCCATGGCGGAGGGCCGCGCGCCGTTGCCGTTCGAAGCCAAGATGGCGAACCTGCGCAAGGGCATGGAGGTCTCGCGCATTCTCCATCAGATGCCAAAGCCCGTGGTCGCACAGCTCGACGGCGCCGCGGCTGGTGCTGGCCTGTCGATTGCGCTCGCCTGCGACCTGCGCGTCGCATCTGCCTCCTGCAAGATCACCACCGCTTTTGCCAAGGTCGGCTTCTCCGGCGACTATGGCGGCACCTATTTTCTCACCCACCTGCTCGGCAGTGCGAAGGCGCGCGAGCTCTATCTATTGTCGCCGGTCCTGTCAGCACAGGAAGCGTTTGCGCTTGGAATGGTTACCAGGGTCGTGGGCGATGCCGAAGTCGAAGCGGCCGCGCATGAGCTTGCGATGTCGCTGGCGCAAGGCCCCTCGATCGCGCTCGGTTACATCAAGCGCAACATCAACAATGCCGAGCACTTGTCGCTGGAGGCCTGTTTCGACGGCGAGGCGATCCATCACACCCGCGCGGGCGAGACCGCCGACCACAAGGAAGCGGCCAAAGCCTTTGTCGAAAAGCGCAAGGCCTCGTTCCAGGGGCAGTAGCCAGGATGGCCCCGATGCCGAGCTACATGCGCCTGCGGCAGATCTGTCTGGTGGCGCCGCATCTCGAATCGCTCATCTCCGACATCTCCGCCATCTTGGGGCTCAATGTCTGTTACCGGGACGGCAACGTCGCCAAATACGGCCTTCACAACGCGCTGCTGCCGGTCGATACCATCCTCTTGGAAGTGGTCGCACCGTTTCGCGCAGACACCGCGGCGGGGCGCTTTATCAAAAAAACCGGCGGCCGCGGCGGCTACATGGCGATCTTCTGCTGCGACGATCCCGACGCGCGCGGCAAGCATGCCAACGCGATCGGCGTGCGCACCGCGAACGTGATCACGCATGGGCCCTATCACGGCGTGCAATTGCATCCGCGCGACTGCCGTGCCGCCTTCATCGAGTTCAACCACACCCAAGGCAGCGACGATATCCTCGGCCCCTATCCGCCGGCCGGACCGAACTGGCAGAAGTCGATTCGCAAGGACGTGACGCAGGCGCTGATCGGCGTCGAGATGCAAAGCCCGGAGCCGCACGACCTTGCCGAGCATTGGGGCAGGATCATTGGCGTCACGGTTGGCACGAATGACGATGACGCGCCCGAACTGAAACTTCCCAATGCGAGATTCTGCTTCATCAAAGGCGAGAGCGAGATCATGAGCGGGCTATCGTTCAAGGTCGCGGATATAGCCAAGGTGCGCGATACTGCTCAGGCCAGAGGGCATGCGGTGTCCGGCAACGAATTCCTGCTCGGCGGAGTTAAATTTCGTCTCACAGCATGAATCCGAGGTCGGCAGTTCTCTCATTCCGTCATTGCGAGGAGCGCAGCGACGAAGCAATCCATCTTTCCATTTTGCGGTGCTATGGATTGCTTCGCGGAGCCTGTCATCGGGCGCGCATTCGCGCGACCCGTTGGCTCGCAATGACGATGTTTACACACGGTGTGCTAAAGAAGAACAAAAGGACAAGGACTCCTTCTGAAAATGCCGCATCCGCTCGACAGTTTCTTCGCGCCGCAAAGCATTGCCCTGATTGGCGCGTCGCGCGACCAGGAAAAAATCCCGGGCCGCTTGCTGTCAATGCTGCGCAAGAACGACTATCCCGGCAAGCTTTACCCGATCAATCCGAACTACGACGATATCGATGGGTTGAAATGCTACAGGTCGATTGCTGATATCGGCGCGCCGATCGATCTCGCCGTCGTCATCATTCCGGCCCGCGCGGTGCTTGCCGCGCTCGAGCAGTGCGCCGCCGCGGGCGTCAAGAACGCGGTGATCATATCTTCGGGCTTTGCCGAAGAGGGCGGCGATGCTGCCGCGATGCAGGACCAGATCGCGAGCCTTGCGAAAAAGACCGGGATGCGGATATCCGGCCCGAACGCCGAAGGATTTTACAGTGAAGTCCAGCGCGTCGCCGCAACCTTCAGTCCGACCGTCGACGTCAAGCCGGGCGTAGCGCCGCTGGTCGCGACCCGGCGGCGGATCGGCATCGTCGCGCAAAGCGGCGGCATCGGCTTTGCGTTTTATCATCGCGCGAAGGCGCTTGGCGTCGCATTCAGCTACGTCGTCAGCACCGGCAATGAGAGCGATCTCGGCGCCGGCGAATTCCTGGACTATATGGTGCAGGATGCTTCCACCGATGTGATCCTGCTGTTCATCGAAGGCATCCGCGACGTCGACAGGTTTCTCGCGGCCGCGCACCGCGCGGCGGAGACTGGCAAGCCGGTCATTGTGACAAAAGTCGGCCGCTCCGGGGCGGGCGAGCGTGCTGCCGCCTCGCACACCGCCAGCATGGCCGGCTGGTCGGCGGCCTATGACGCGGTATTCGCAAAGTACGGCTTCATCGTCTCCAACGACCTCGACGAGGCCGTCACCATCGCCGCGGTGCTGGCGACGAACCCGCTCCCCAGGGGCGATCGCGTCGCGGTTCTCACCGTGTCGGGCGGCGCCGGCATCTGGGGTGCGGACACCGTGTCGATGCAGGGCTTGGCTGTGCCCGAATTGTCGGAAGGCATTCAATCCGAAATCAACAAATTGCTGCCGTCCTACGGCGCCACGCGCAACCCGATCGACGTCACGGCGCAAGGCGTCCACTCCGGCGGCTTGCAGAGGAGCATCGATCTGCTCGACGCCTCCAGCGAAGTCGACGCGATCCTGGTGGTGCTGTCGCTGTCGAGCGACACGCGGATGCCGTTCAAAGAGGCCGAATTGAAGCCGGTCATCGATGCCCAGAACAAGCCGGTCGTGTTTTATTCCTACACTCTGCCGTCCGATTTCGCGCGCCGTACGCTCGCACAGTCGGGCGTCGTCGTGCTGTCCGGATTGACGCATGTCGGCGTCGCGATGCGGCAGCTCGCGCAATACGCGAAGTTCGAGCCGGCGCCGCCGGCGGACAGTGCGATGCTGCCTTCGCGCGATCTAGCCGCGCATCTGAAGCCGCCGGCACTTTCGGAAGCCGACAGCAAGGCGCTATTGCGCGCCGCAGGCATCGCGCTGCCGGACGAGGTGCTGGTGCGCGAACGCGGCGCGCTCGATGCCGCGATCGCCCGGTCCGGCTTCCCGCTGGCCATGAAGATCCAGTCGCCGGACATTCCCCACAAAAGCGAGGTCGGCGGCGTCCGCGTCAATATCACCAGCAAGGGCGAGGCGTTCATGGCCTATCGGGAGCTGCTGGAAAGCGCGCAGAGGCACAGGCCCAATGCGGCGATCCAGGGCGTCCTGGTCGGCCCGATGGCCAAAAAGGGCGTCGAGATCATCATCGGCTCGATGCTGGACAACACTTTCGGTCCGATGATCATGGTCGGCCTTGGCGGCATCACCACGGAACTGTTTCGCGACGTGATCTATCGCCCCGCGCCGGTCAGCGCAGCGGAGGCGTCTGCGATGCTCGCCGAATTGAAGGCTGCGCCGCTGCTCAATGGATTTCGAGGTGCTGCCAAGGCCGATATTGCCGCGCTGTTGCAATTGATCGCGCAGGTCTCGGTGTTGGCCGCGCAGTTGCGCGACGACGTCGCCGAGATTGAGATCAACCCGGTGCTAGTGCATCCGATCGGGCAGGGCGTCACGGTGGTGGATGCGCTGGTGGTGAGGAAAAAGTAGCCGTCGCGCCTGCTGCTTTCCCCTCTCCCTTTGTGGGAGAGGGTGCCTGAGCGAAGCGAAGGCGGGCGAGGGGTCTCTATCCGCGGATGCAAACCCCTCATCCGGCGCGGACTGCGTCCACGCCACCTTCTCCCACAAGGGGAGAAGGGAAGAAAGCTACCGCCCCCTGAAATTGGCGACGCGGCGTTCGGTGGTGGCCTTGACGCCTTCCTTGAAGTCCTCGGTGGCGCGGAGCTTGGTCTGCTCGACCAGTTCGTGATTGGTGGCGGCGAGCACGCGCTCGGCGAGGCCGGCGCGCATGGTGGCGCGGGTCGAGACCAGGCCGAGCGGCGAGCACTCCGCGATCTCTTGTGCGAGCTTCATGGCCTCGCTGCGCACCTGGTCCTGCGGCACCAGCACATTGGCAAGGCCCCAACGATAAGCTTCCTCGCCGGTGACGCGCCGGCTGGTATAAAACATCAGTTCGGCATTGTTCTTGCCGATCAGTTCGGGAAGCGTCGCCGTCAATCCAAAACCCGGATGGAAGCCTAGCTTGGTGAAGTTCGCCGAAAACCGCGCCTCCGGGCAGGTGACGCGAAAATCGGCGGAGACCGCAAGCCCCAATCCGCCGCCGATCGCCGCGCCATGCACGGCGGCGACGATCGGCTTCTGGTTGCGGAAGATCCGCACGGCCTGGACGTAAAGGTGGTTGATCGGCAGGTTGGACGCCGGATCGTTTTGGGCGCGCGCTTCCTGCTCTTGCCGTGCCGGATCGTTGAAATTGGCGCCGGCGCAGAATGCCTTGCCCTGGGCGGCGAGAACCGAACAGCGGATTTCGATATCGCGATCGAATTCTTCCAGCGCGTCCGCGATATGGTTGATCAGGGCGACATCGAAGAAATTAAGCGGCGGCTTGCGGATTTCGATGAGGCCGACATGGCCGTGCTTCTCGACGCCGATATCCGTGAATGTGCTCATGTTGGTCCCTCGTTTGATCAGCGCAAGCCGAGCCCGCGCGCGATGATGCCGCGCAGCACCTCCGTGGTGCCGCCCTGGATCGTCAATTTGGGCGCGACCTTCATCGCGAACGGCAACACCGTGTCGAGGATTTCGTGGTTGGAGGCGTCCGGCTCGACGAAGGCGGCGAGATCGCGCACCCGCTGCGGCAATTGCTGTTCCCACACGGTGCCGATGTCCTTGACGATCGAGGCCTCGACCACCGGCTCCTTGCCGGCATGCAGCATGCCAGCGACCGACACCGACATGCGGCGCATGGTGTGAAGCTGCGCGACCAATCGTCCGATGCCCTCGGCGCCGCGCGTGTCCGGCGCTTCGCCCAGCGCGCGCACGAGTTCGGTCAGCACGTAATAGGTTTCCAGGAAGCGCTCCGGCCCGCTGCGTTCATAGGCGAGTTCGCTGGTCGCCTGTTTCCAGGCGCCGTCGATTTCGCCAAGCGCATGATCGTCCGGCACGAAAGCATCCGTGAACACCACCTCGTTGAAGTCTGCCTTGCCGGTTAGTTGACCGATCGGATTGACCTTGATGCCCGGCGTCTTCATGTCGACCAGAAACTGCGTCAGCCCGTGGCGGCGGTTTTCCTTGGTCGGTGGCGAGGTACGGAAGATCGCCAGCATGTAATTGGCGACATGGGCGGCCGAGGTCCATATCTTTGTGCCGTTGATCAAATAGCCGCCATCGGTCTTGGTTGCCTTGGTCTTGGCGGCGAACAGGTCGGAGCCGGAATTGGGCTCGCTCATGCCGATCGAGAAACATACTTCGCCGCGGCAGATGCGCGGCAGGATGTCCATCTTGATGTGCTCGGGGGCGTATTTCAGAAGCACCGGGCCGCTCTGCCGGTCGGCCACAAAGAAGCGCCGCGTCGGCGCGTTGGCGACCCGCATTTCCTCGGTCACCACGTAGCGCTCGAGAAAACTCCGCTCATGTCCGCCGTATTTCTTCGGCCAGGTCATGCCGATCCAGCCGCGCTCGCCGACGCGCTTGGAAAAACCGGGAACGTCGCTGTCCTGGCCTTGCGGGCTGTGCGGATCGAAGGTGCCCCTCGCGACTTCTTCCGCGAGGAAAGCGCGCACTTCCTTGCGCAACACTTCGCATTCGGGCGGCAGGCGGATGGGATCGAAACGGAGGGCTGCGGTCATTTGAATCTCGACCTTTCTTGCCTGAAGGTTAGCGCGAGGCGACCAGCGGCCACAATTCGTCGGCGCCGCGCGCGGCAACGCGATTGCCCAGTTCCACCGCCCAGTAGCTTTCGGAACCGAAATCGTCGCGCCACGCCAGCGCGCGCATCGTATAGCGATGCAGGATGTGTTCGAGCGTGTAGCCGATCGCACCATGCACCTGATGGGCGATGGCGGCGCTCTTTTCCGCAGCCTCCGCGCAACGGATTTTTGCGGCGGTCGCTTCCAGGAAAACCGCGTCGTCGAAGCTAATCGCATTGGCGATGGTGTCGGCGGCCGAGCTTGCCGCGGTCATGGCGGCTGCGGTCTCGCCGGCCAGCCGTGCCAGATTGTGCTGCACCGCCTGGAATTTCGAAATCTTCTTCTCGAACGCGACGCGCTCGTTGGAATAGCGGACACTGATGTCGAGCATCGATTCCAGCGCGCCCGCGATCTGCAAGGAGCGTGCGACGGCGCCCATCAGCATCAGCGTGGTCTGGTCGAAGCCCTTCGGCGCGGGCTTGATCGCAACGGGCTGCACATGATCGAAGCTCACGGCATCGCTGTTGTCGCCGGCGAGGTTGAGGCCGGCCTCGATCCGTACCTTTGCGGCATCGACCAGCGCGATCGTGAAGCCGATGCTGCTGCTTGCAAGCACCGCGATGTGCTTCGCCGCCCTGGCAAAGGGCACGCCGCGCGCGCGGCCGGAAAGGCTGCCGTCGGCATCGAGCGTGATGCGGTCCTTGGGGCCGGCGGGCGCGACGGTCATCTCGGCTTCGGGCGCGGAAACCTTGGCTTGCGCGAGCAGCCAGCCCGCCAGCATGGTTTCGGCGAGCGGCACCGCGATCGCAAACCGCCCGGCTGCGCCGAGCACGCCAAAACCTTCGGCAAGGCTCGCGCCCGAGCCGCCGCAGTCTTCGCTCACCCAGGACAGCGGCAGGCCGGCTTCGGTCAACGCCTGCCACAGCGGCGCTTTCCACGCGCCGTTTTTGTCGCGATTGATGGTCTGGGCGTCGGCGAGATCGGTAAAAATCTTCTCCGCGGTCGCAACGACGATATTCTCACTCTCCGCCACGGCGTTCCCCGATATTGAATTGGCTCAGGTCCGGTAATTCCGCTAGGCCCGAGCTGCGGTCTTTATGTTTTCTTGCGCTTTATGATGGGCAAAAGCCATAGCCGTGACAAGCGCTGTCCGCAGGGGGCCATGCGGGCTGCGAATTAATTCCGCATAGCGGAGTTTGTCGGATTTGCAGCCCCTTAGCCGCGCGATATGGTAAAGCGCCACCTGCAATAACGGGCCAGCTCAAAACAATAAGAGGAAATGCGGATGTCGAAGGATGGATTGTGCGCGATCGTAACGGGTTCTGCATCGGGTCTCGGAGCCGCGACCGCAGGCCTCCTCGCCAGGGGCGGGGCGCGCATCGTCGTCAACTATTCCAACAGCAAGAAGGAAGCCGAAGAGACCGCCGATCTCTGCCGCAAGGCCGGCAGCGACGTGGTGGTCGTGCAGGGTGACGTCTCGCGCGACGTGGACTGCAGGAAGATCGTGGCCGCAGCAGCACCATGGGGACGGCTGGACGCGCTGATCAACAATGCCGGCACCACCAAGCACATGGCGCACGACAATCTCGACGGGCTTTCGGCCGAGGATTTCCAGCGCATCTTCGGCGTCAACACCATCGGCCCATACCAGATGATACGCGCCGCGCGCACGTTGCTGGAGACGGCCGCCAAAACTTCGGGCCGGGCGTCGGCGGTGGTCAACATATCTTCCGTAGCCGGCATCAGCGGTGTCGGCTCTTCGGTGGCCTATGCCGCGAGCAAGGGCGCGCTCAACACCATCACCTATTCGCTGGCCCGCGCGCTGGCGCCTCTGATCCGCGTCAACACCGTGTGCCCCGGCTATATCGATACGCCATGGTTCACCAAGGGCCGGGGCGAGGCCGGCGCCAAGCAGGTGCGCGACACCGTGGTGTCGAAAGTGCCGCTCAAGGTCGCCTCATCGGCGGACGATATCGCACAGCTCGTGTGCTTCCTCGCTTCCCCCGCGTCCAGCAACATGACCGGCGAACTGGTGCGCATGGACGCCGGCATGCATCTGATTTCGTGACCGCCGACGCGGGTCACCTCCTGCCGAAATCGGAGATCACGCCGCTCGCTACCAGCCGGTTCCAGATGAACAGCACGATCAGCGCGCCGATGGTTGCGGTGATGAAGCCCGCGCCCTGGTCGGGACCGTAATGGCCGATGGCCTGGCCGATCCAGGTCGCCAGGAACGCGCCGGCAATGCCGAGCACGGTGGTCAGGATGAATCCGCTCGGGTTGTTTGGCCCTGGCGAAAGCATGCGGGCGATGATGCCTGCAATAAAGCCGACGATGATGACCCAGACAATGCCGCTCATGGTGGTCGTCCTTTCCTCAAAAAAGCAAAGTCGCAAAAGCCCAAGCGTTGACGCCGTGATCAGAGCCGGGTGGACACTTCGCTGTCGGACGGCAACCGCCCCTCTGGGGTCAGATGATCGATCACCTTCGGCAGATACTGGCTGAGGCCATTGAGCAACTCGTCGCGCGACAATCCGCTCTGCGAGGCCAGCGTATTGATCTGGTCGGCGCCGAGCGCGTTGGCGAGATCGCCCGGTGCGATCGGCTTGTTCTCGCCGGTCCCGACCCACGAATTGGCTTTGTCGCCTTGGCCGCTCTGCTGCAGTTGCTTGAGCACGTCGCCGAGCCCGCCGCTGATCACGCTGCCGGCCGCACCGCCCGCGAGCAGGCCGCCAAGCGGACCCTTCAATATGTTGCCAAGACCACCGCCAAGACCACCACCGAGACCGCCGCCGCTCGCTCCGCCGCCGGCAGGCGAGGGCGCCGGCTGTGGCGGCGCGCCGCTCTGGCCCGCGGTCATATGTTTGATGGCCTTCCAGGCGAGCAGGCCGAGGATCGCCATCGTCATCGGCGACATTCCCCCGCTGGATTGCGCGCTCGGGTTAGAGGGGCCGCGCGGGCCTTGCTGCATGCCGTTCAGTACGTCGAGTAAACCCATGGTTCTCTCCTCCCGCACCAGCCCGGCAGCAAGGATAACGGCGGCCCATGACGGTTACAAGGCGAGGTTGCGAGGCGAGGGTTGCAAGGGGCGGCCGGACCGGATTTGCGCGTTGGGCAGCGCACGCGGGCTCTGCTATCGGTGCGCTGCATCAAGCGAGGGAAAGCGCAATGAATTCGGGCCGACCGATCGTCGTGGCGGGCGCCGGCAGCATCGGCTGCTTCGTCGGCGGCATGCTGGCGGCCGGCGGCCATCGGGTCGCCTTGCTGGCGCGCCCGCGCGTGATCGGCGAAATTGCGGCCCACGGCCTGCGACTGACCAGTTTCGACGGCTTTGACCGAACGATTGCCGCGAGCGCGCTCTCGTTGTCGGATAATCCTTCAATCTTCGGGGATGCCGCCGTGGTGCTGGCGACGGTCAAAAGCGCCGACACCGCCGGCATGGCGGATACCATCGCAAGCCATGCGCCTGACGACGCCATCATCGTCTCCTTGCAGAACGGCGTCGGCAATGTTGCGGCCTTGCGCGAGCGGCTCGGTGGGCGGCGGGTGTTGGGCGCGATGGTGCCGTTCAATGTGGTCGCGCTCGGCGGGGGACGGTTTCATCGCTCGACCTCGGGCGATATCTATGTCGAGCAGGATGCAGCCTTGACCGCGGAAAGAGTTTCGGTTCCCGGCCTGAAAATGCGCGCTACCGGCAATATCGTCGGCGTGCAGTGGGGCAAGCTGATCGTCAATCTCAACAACGCGCTCAATGCGCTGTCCGGTCTGCCGCTGCGCGAGCAGCTTGCGCAGCGGCCATGGCGCGCGCTGTTCGCCGATCAAATGACGGAAGGGCTCGTGGCGATAAGGGCGGAGGGGATTTCGCCGGTCTCGCCGACGCCGATCCCTCCCGCATGGATGCCGCCCCTACTGCGGCTGCCCGACGGCATCTTCGGCCTATTGCTTGGGCGTACCATGCAGATCGACCCGGCGGCGCGTTCGTCGATGTGGGAGGACTTGCAGCGCGGCCGCCGCACCGAAATCGATTATCTGCAAGGGGTCATTACCGCGATTGCGGACCGGCATGGCCTGAAGGCGCCGCTGTCGCGCCGTGTCGTCGAGTTGATCCGGCAGGCCGAGGCCGCAGGCCAAGGCTCGCCGGCACTGACGCCAGAGCAGATTCGGCCGTCACGCGTTCAATAAAGCGGTCATTGCCTTGAAATCGCGCCGATCCGGCACAATTTTGCTTAACGCGCGGTCGCATGCATCGAGGCCGCGAGGTGGGAGGGCGAGATGAAGCGGATCTATGCGGCCATGGCCGTCACCATGGCTGGGGGATTGGCTTGGATCGCACCGGCTCGTGCGGTGCCGCCGACGGTGACGCCATCGCCGGGTTACGACGCGCGGCTGCAGGAATCAAGGACGGCCCCCACGGTCTATCAGCCGGCCCCGCGCGCTTTCCACTCTCGGCATCATCCGAAACGCATCCACGACGGCGCGCGCTGATCGACGTTTAGCTGCGCTTGGCCTTGCTCGGCGTCGACGTGAACAGCTTCTTCAGCCCGTTCAGCCCTTCCGAAAGCCGCGGCCATTCGCACGAGAACGAATTTTTCGCGCAGTTCGCCGCCTTCGGCCGCCTGGTCGGCAGCGGCACTCTTTCAGATTCGCTGCGCACGGATTCGCTGCGGAGCGAGACCGGCTGCAGCTGTTGCACCTGCTGCTGTTTTGCGGCAAAGGCCGCCGCGATGCTGTTGCGCCGCTGTTTCTCGAGATAGACCGTGTATTGCTCGTCGATGTGCTTCTGCTCTTCCGGCGTCGGATTCGGGCCCGCGATGTCGAAGGTCCGGTCCTGCATGAAATCGTAATAGGTGTAGCCGCCGCCAGGCTTGCGGCGGCCGGCGAATTTCGCGTTGCATTCGGCGAGCGCCGAGGTCCGCTCTTCCTTGGTAGCCAACTTCTCCGCGACGTCGGCACATGCTTCGAAATCGACGGGGCCGCTGGTCCACCATTGGGCGTGCGCGTGCGACGGTTGCAGCACCACGAGGGCGCCCGTCGCTCCAACGAGCAGCGCGGCTATGCGCGATCGAATCACTTAAGGCTGTCCCCGGCCAGGTTCCGTCAAGCGGATTGTTGCCATTTTGGGGCCGCCTGCAACCCCGGAACCGGACAATTTTCCGTAGCGGCTCCCGCGGTTTTTTCTTGACGCAGGCGATGCGATTGATCGCCACCGTAAAGGGCGCTGGCTATTCTTGTTCCCGGCGCGTTGACCTCGCCATGATCATGGCGGCGATCGTTCGACAATATCGCGGACCTCATCGTCACCCCTCATCGTGGCTTTGAGGCTGCTCGGCGAGCAGGGGTTCGATCTCGGTCACGCGCGCCTCTTGCGCGGAGCCGCGGCGCCCAGGTGCGCTCGCTGGCGGCGATATTTGCGCGAGAGGGTCGCTTGCTTAGATATCATGAAGTGCGCCGGTTGCGGGTAGCTCCCCTTACACCGGCGTCGGCTGATTTCGTCTGCCTGTGAGGAGGAGATCAATGCCCCAATTGTCTGGTTCCTGTCACTGCGGACAGGTCCACGTTGCGATCCGCACGAATGTCGAGCCGGCGGCGATCGTGTTGCGCGAATGCCAGTGCGGCTTTTGCCGACGGCACGGTGCGAAGACATTCGCCGATCCGGCAGGCGAAGCCAGTATCTCCGGCACAGAGCGGTTGACGCGCTATCGGTTTGGCCAGGCGACGGCGGACTTCCTGCTATGCTCCCGTTGCGGGGTTTATGTTGCCGCCGTGATCGAGCATGAAAGCCGGCACTTCGCTACGATCAATGCCGCCGGGCTGCAGATCCCGCTGCTTGCCACCAGATCGGCAACCCCGGTCAGCTACGAGGGTGAGGACGCCGAGGCAAGGCGCCAGCGGCGGCTGGACCGTTGGATGCCTGTGGTTCTCAACGAGGACCGCGGCGCTGCGCGCGCGTGACGAGAAGGCTCGTGCCTGGCCTGCTTGCATCGAGGTTGCTAGCCGCTGCAGCCATTGCTACAAGGCAGCCATTGTTACAAGTCTTGGCTACAAATCTTGCGCGGGTGGCGCAAAATCACGACGGTCCCGTAGCTCAGCTGGATAGAGCGGCGGTTTCCTAAACCGCAGGTCGCATGTTCGAGTCATGCCGGGATCGCCAGTTTAGCCCGGTCCGTTCCGGACACATGGGTTACGTTTCATACCGGAGACATAGGTAACACTTTGGCCGTGTGCTGTCATTGATTGGCGGTCGCGAAGCCGCTCGCTCGCTACGGCGCTATGG
>VAZV01000210.1 GCA_005884765.1 Alphaproteobacteria bacterium | reverse complement strand
AGTTCATGGAAGGTGAAGAAGCCTCGTTCTTCGCCCTGTGCGACGGCGAGCACGCGCTGCCGCTCGCGACCGCGCAGGATCACAAGCGGGCCCTCGATGGCGACAAGGGCCCGAACACCGGCGGCATGGGCGCTTACTCGCCCGCGCCCGTGATGACGGAGGCGATGTGCGCGCGGGTGATGGAGGGGATGATCGAGCCGACGCTGCGCGCATTGGCGGCGATGGGATCGCCATACAAAGGCGTGCTCTATGCCGGCGTGATCGTCACCCCGGAAGGCCCGAAGCTCGTCGAATACAACGCCCGGTTCGGCGATCCGGAATGCCAGGTGCTGATGCTGCGGATGATGTCGGATATCGTGCCGGCGCTGATCGCATGCGCCGACGGGCAGTTGAAAAACTTCAGCGTGCGCTGGTTCGACGACGCCGCGCTGACGGTGATCATGGCAACCAGAGGTTATCCGGGCAGCTACGGCAAGGGCTCGATGATCGAGGGCATCGACGCCGCCGCCAAGGTCGAAGGCGTCGAGATCTTTCATGCTGGCACCATCGTAAAGGACGGCGCGATCCTCGCCAACGGCGGGCGCGTGCTCAATATCTGCGCGCTGGGCAAGACCGTTACCGAGGCGCAGGCGCGCGCCTATGCGGCAGTCGAGCGCATCAAATGGCCGGAAGGCTTTTACCGCCGCGACATCGGCTGGCAGGCGGTGGCAAGGGAGCGAAATCTGTGATCCAGTTGAGGCGGTGCGGCACTTATCTTATTGAAGGGGGCATGACGATGCGCCTATGCGGGCAGATCCTCGCGGTTGCCATGACCTGCGTGGCAACTCCCTCGATTTCCCAGACCATTGCTCCGCCGCCAATTTCCGGTGCGATGGAACACCATGACCCCGATATTGACATTTATGCGTTGATGTCGGGCAAGTGCACGACATTGAAAGTCGCGGGGCGTGATTTTCCCTGCAGGGCCGTCGGGTTCTTCCATAGCGAAAAGGGCCGCGTCAACTTCGCGATTGCGCTCGACGATCCGGCCGACGATAGTCACATCATCTCGTTCTCGGGTGAAAACGGCAGCAGGACGCAGGACAATCTCTACGAACTACCCGTCGACCGGATGCTGCTGAACTCCAAGGGGAGGCCGAAAGTCGATGGCCTACCGGTGCCGTCGGTCGAATTGTCGGCTGGATTATGCAAGCAGTACGGAAACTTCGCAGCGAGGCAGGTCGCCAGCATTTCCTGCGTTGCAACCGATAGAGCCGGCAAGAGATATGAATTGCTGTTTCAGTCGGACGGCTCGCCGATCGCTTTGCGCAGGGTCAGGCAAACCCGAGCCACGATCAAAGGCGACCCATTTCAATGACGCCTCGCGTGTCATTTTTCCGCTCGTCATAGGCGGGCTTGACCCGCGTATCCATCAATCTTCCGGAAGGACTTTTTGGAGAGGATGGATTGCCGGATCAAGTCCGGCAATGACAGTAATTTAGCTAGCTCTGCGAACCTGGTCTCAAAGCAAATCCCCACCCGCGGCGAGCGCGGTGGTGCCGTGCTCGCGGAACGCCTTGATGACATTGCGGCCGACCCTCCATTTGTGCACTTCGTCCGGGCCATCGACCAATCGCTGCGCACGGACTTGCGTGTACCATTTCGCCAGCGGCGTATCCTGGCTGAAGCCGAGCGCGCCGTGCAACTGGATCGCGGTGTCGATCACCTTGTGCACCATGTGCGCCAGGTACACTTTGGCGATCGAGTTCTCCTGCCGCAGATCCATGCCCTTTTCCGCCTTGTAGGCGATGTGCAGCAGCATCAGCCGGCCGATATAAAGCTCGCTCGCGCATTCGGCGAGCATGAACTGCACCGCCTGGCGATCGGCCAGCAGCACGCCGAAGGTCGATCGCTTGGTGATATGCGCCACCGCCATGTCGAGCGCGCGCTGAGCTTTGGCGACGTTGTGCATGCCATGGCGCAGCCGGCCGTAGGCAAGGCGGTGCTGGCCCATGTTGAAACCGTTGCCTTCGCCACCCAGGAGATTGTCGGCCGGCACTTTGAGATCCCTGATTTCTATTTCGGAGTGCCCGCCGGAAATCTGGTCGGCATGCGGGCCTTCGATCGCCATGTTCTTGACGTTGCGCTTGATCCGGTAGCCGGGATTGGGCAGTTCGACGATGAAGGTCGAATACTGCTTGTGGCGCGGCGCGTTCGGATCGGTCTTCGCCATCACCAGCGCCATGTCGGCGACGCTGGCCGAGGATGAGAACCACTTCTCGCCGTTCAGGATATAATTCTCGTTGCCGTCTTTCACGGCCGTGGTCTGCATGCCGGTGGCGTCGGCGCCCGCCGCCTTTTCGGTCATCGAGAAGCAGATGCGCTTGTCGCCGTTGAGTAGCGGTTTTAAGAATTTTTCCTTCTGATAGTCGGTGCCGTGCGCCAGGATGGTCATCATCGAGGCGTCGTCCGGCCCCTGCGTATTCATCGAGAGTGCGCCGAGCGTGCTTTCGCCGAGCTCCATCTGCACCAGCGCGTTGGCAAGCGGGCCCAGTCCCATGCCGCCATATTCCTTCGGCACGAACGGGCACCACAACCCTTGCGCGCGCGCTTTGGCCCGCAGCCTGCCGAGCACCTCGTCGAACGGCTTGCTGTCCAGTTCCTTCTCCGCCGGAATGCATTCTTCCTGCACCCATTTGCGCACCTTTTCGCGGATCGCCTTGGCCTCGGCCGGAATCTCGAAATCGATCGACATGGCATTTCCTCAAGTTACGGTTCTTGATGCTTGGACGTGTGAAATGGAATATATCCGGAAGCTACCTGCAGCAACGACAAACAAAGTTTGAAGCATAATGCCCGATCTCGCCGACCTGTTTCCCGGCTATCAATCCAAGTGGATCGATACCTCGTCGGGCCGGATATTCGCCCGCGTCGGCGGCAACGGCCCGCCGCTGTTGCTGCTGCATGGATTTTCCTCGACCCACGTGATGTGGCACCGGGTGGCACCGCAGCTTGCCGACAATTTCACCCTGATCATTGCCGACCTGCCGGGCTATGGCTGGTCGGACATGGCGGAGAGCGACAAGGACCACACACCCTACACCAAGCGCGCGATGGCAAGCTCCATGGTGGAGGCGATGGAGCAACTCGGCCATGTGCATTTCGCGCTGGCCGGCCATGACCGCGGCGGCCGCGTGTCCTATCGTCTGGCGCTCGATCATCCCGGCCGGCTGTCGCGGCTCGCCGTGCTGGATATCCTGCCGACCTATAATTACTGGGAGCGCATCGACCGGCTCTATGCGCTGAAAATCTATCATTGGACATTCCTGGCGCAGCCTTTTCCGCTGCCGGAAACCCTGATCGGCGGCCATCCGGATTTCTTCCTCAAGCAGAAGATGGCGGGCCAGACGAAAACCAAAAACCTCGACGCCATCGATCCGCGCGCGCTTGAGCATTATCTCGCGCCGTTCCGCGATCCCTTGAGGGTGCACGCGATGTGCGAGGACTATCGCGCCGGCGCCTATGCCGACTACGAAATCGACAAGGCCGATTTCGAAGCCGCCAGGAAGATCACCATACCGATGCTGGCATTGTGGGGCGACGTCGGCATTGCCTCTGCAGCGGCAACGCCGCTCGACACCTGGAAGCAATGGGCCACGAATGTTTCGGGATCGCCGGTCGATTCCGGTCACTTTCTCACCGAGGAGAATCCGGACGTGACGGCGAAACTGCTGCGGGAGTTTTTTCTGGCGGAGTAGATGCCCGTCATTGCGAGCCAACGGGTCGCGCGAAATGTGCGCCCGATGACAGGCTCTGCGAAGCAATCGATCGAGCCACGAAGAAAGCCTGGATTGCTTCGTCGCTCCGCTCCTCGCAATGACGGCCGTGGACGTCGCTACCGCCTCTCCCTGAAAAACTCTTTCAATAGCGTCACGGCCTTGCTTTCGCCGACCGCGGAATACACCTCCGGTACGTGGTGACAGGTCGGCGCAGCAAAAAAGCGCACGCCGGAATCGACCGCGCCGCCCTTGGGATCCGCCGCGCCGTAATAGAGCCGCCGGATCCGTGCGAACGAGATCGCGCCGGCGCACATCGTGCAGGGCTCCAGCGTGACGTAGAGGTCGCAATCGACCAGCCGCTCGGTGCCGATGGTCTCGGCGGCTTGCCGGAGCGCCAATATTTCGGCATGGGCGGTCGGATCGCGGTCGGTCAGCGTCCGGTTGCCGGCCGTGGCGATGACCTTGTAATCGCGCACAATCACGCATCCGATCGGAACCTCGCCGGATTTTCCGGCGTTTTCTGCCGTTTTCAGCGCCAAATCCATGAAAGAGGGCGCGGTCATGCCTCGTATCATCGCAAGAAACCTGCTAGTAGATGCGCCTTCAGCAAAAGTGGATACCGGTTTTGCGTGACCCTGCGGCTCGAAAAGCGAGCGCGCACGAGCGCCATTTGACCTGCACCCTGCACCCGAAATGAGACCATTCATGCCCCGCGACAACGATAAAGACAACGCTTCCCGCGGCCGGCGTGACCGGCCGTCTGGCGGCAAGGGCCGTTCTGGCCACGCCCGGGGCCCGGAGAAGAAATTCGCCAAGCGCGGCTTTGTGGGCAAAGGCGACGGCGACAAGCGTTCTTACGCGGGCGAGCGCGATGACGCCAAGCCATCATATGGCAAGAAGCCGTATTCTGGCTCGGGCAAACCTTACGCCGGCAAACGTGAGGGCGCTCCGCCGCGCCGTGATCGCGACGAAGCACGGGCTGCTGCGGGTTTCTCCGAGAACAAGTTCGGCGACAAGCGGCCGTACACCCCGCGTGGTGAAGGTTTTCGCAAAGGGGGTGACAGGCCGCAGCGCGATCGGCCCTATGGCGATCGTCCGCCGCGTGACGGTGACCGGCCGCGCAGAGATCGGCCCGAGGGAAAATTCGGCGGCGACAAGAAGTTTTCGCGAGGTGCGCCTGACCGGGGCCCGCGGAAGGATTTCGGCACCCGCCCGGATCGCGGCCATGACCGCGGCGATGCGAAACCGTGGCAGAAGCACGATGCGCGTTCGCCTGACCGCGCCGGCCGCAAATCGCACTCCTCCCCCGAGGGCGCAATACGTTTCGACAAGCGCGGTTACGACAAGCCGCGCTACGACAAGGCTCGTCAGGACCGCGGCGGCGATGACCGTCCGCGGTTTTCGCGTTCGCGCGAGGATCGTCCCCAAGATGATCGATTCAAGGGTGATCGCCGTGAGCCTCCGAAATTCGAGCGTCCGCGCCAAAGCCGTAACGACTGGCAGGAACACCCGCGCAGCGATGCGCGCGACGATCGGCCGCGCCGGGAGAACGAGGACGACAGCAAGATCTTTGCCAAACGTCCGGCCTTCGGCGGTCGCGGCGCGTACCGCGAGCGCAAGGGCGAGTTCGAAAAGCGCGCGCCGCAGCCCCCGCGCGTCAAGAAATCGGGCGAACGCATCGCTAAGGCGTTGGCGCGGGCGGGACTTGCCTCGCGCCGCGATGCCGAGGAATGGGTCGTGCAGGGGCGCGTCACCGTCAACGGCCGCGTCATCAATTCGCCGGCGCTCGATGTCACCGAGAACGATGTCGTCACCGTCGACGGCAAGCCATTGCCGCCGCGCCAGCGCACGCGGCTCTTTATGTATCACAAGCCGCGCGGGCTGATGACGACGCACGCCGATCCGGAGGGACGGCCGACGGTGTTCGACAATCTGCCGGAGGGGCTACCGCGGCTGATCTCGATCGGCCGGCTCGATTTCAATACCGAGGGCCTGCTGCTCCTCACCAATGACGGCGGGCTCGCCCGCGCGCTCGAACTGCCCGATACCGGCTGGCTGCGGCGTTATCGCGTCCGCGCCCATGGCGAGGTGACACAAGGGCAACTCGACGAATTGAAGAAGGGCATCGAGGTCGACGGCGTCAAATACGGCCCGATCGACGCCACGCTGGAGCGTGACCAGGGCGCCAATGTCTGGCTGGTGTTTGCGATCCGCGAAGGCAAAAACCGCGAGGTACGCAACGTGCTGGCGCAGCTCGGTCTCGAGGTGAATCGGCTGATCCGGGTATCCTACGGTCCGTTTCAGTTGGGCGAACTCGCAGAAGGCCAGGTCGAGGAGGTCAAGACCCGCGTGCTGCGCGAACAACTCGGCGAGAAGATTGCCACGCTCGCCGGTGCCGATTTCAATCGGCCGATGCCGGGTGAAGCGCATGATACGCCCGGCGAAAATGCTCCGCACGGCAACAAGCCATTCAAGCCGTCGGGCAAAAGCGCCCTGATCGCGGACCGCAAGGGCCGCCGCGTGCTGGTGCAGCGCACCGGCAGCGAAGAGGCGAGGGCGCGTAACGAGGCCGAGGCCAACGGCTACGGTCCGCCGCGCCGCCCGCAACGCGGCTATCACGGCAAGCGCGATCTCAAGCCGCGAGACGAGTAGAGCACGCATGCGCGTCGTCGGCGGACGATTGAAGGGCCGCAATCTCGTCTCGCCGTCATCGCGCGAGATCCGCCCCACAGCGGACCGGCTGCGCGAGTCGGTGTTCAATATTCTCGTTCATGCCTATGGCAATCCGTTCCAAGGCGCCCGCGTGCTCGATCTGTTTGCCGGCACCGGCGCGCTCGGGATCGAAGCGATCTCGCGCGGAGCAGCATTCGCGCTGTTTGTCGATAACGGCGCCGAGGCGCGCGCGTTGTTGCGCAACAATGTCGAGGCGTTGGGGCTAGGCGGCGTCACCAAGGTGTTCCGCCGCGACGCCACCAATCTCGGCCCGGCGCATCCCCTCGAGCCGTTCGCGTTGGTGTTTCTCGATCCGCCCTACGCAAAAGGTCTTGCCGAAAAAGCGCTGGCCTCGCTGCGCGACGGCGGCTGGCTGACGCCGGCCGCGCTGCTGGTAGTCGAGGAAGCGAAGGCGGCGGCGTTCGCTGCGCCGGATGGATTTGAGGAACTGGAGCGGCGGATGTATGACGATACGGAGTTTGTGCTTTTGCGGAATGATTGAACGCGTCCCCGCCATGGCTCCAACTGGTCATGCCCCCGCGAAGGCGGGGCATCCAGTATTCAAGAGGCGCCGATAGTCAATCACGAACGCCGCGGCGTACTGGGTCGCCCGGTCAAGCCGGGCGATGATGGGTGGCTTGGCGTAGGCGCTACGTCTTCACCTCCGCCCGAACAGCTTCTCGATATCCGAAAGCTTCAACTCGACATAGGTCGGGCGGCCATGGTTGCACTGGCCGGAATTGGGGGTGTCTTCCATCTCGCGCAGCAGCGCGTTCATCTCTTCCGGCCGGAGGCGGCGTCCGGCGCGCACCGAGCCGTGGCAGGCCATGGTGGCGGCGACATGGAGCAGCCGGCGTTCCAGCGGCAGCGCTTCGTCCCATTCCGCCATGTGCTCGGCGAGATCGCGGAGCAGCGCGCCCGCGTCGGTCTTGCCGAGCAGCGACGGCGTCTCGCGCACCGCGAGCGCACCTGGGCCGAAAGATTCAATCGCAAGGCCGAATGACGAAAGCTCTTCGGTGCGCGCCAAGAGCCGCTCCACGGTTGCCTCGTCCATTTCGACGACCTCCGGGATCAGCAGGATCTGCCGCTGGACGCCGTTGTGCGACAGTGATGCTTTCAGTCGCTCATAGACGATGCGCTCATGCGCGGCGTGCTGATCCACGACGATGAGCCCGTCGCGGGTTTGCGATACGATATAGGTCTCGTGGAGTTGCGTTCGCGCGGCCCCCAAAGGGCGACCGATCAGATCGGCCGCTGGTTGCGCCTCGAACAGCACGTCGGCCGAGGGCGCGCCGACGTCGAAGGCCGCCTGATCCTGTTCGGCAAAACCAGCTGCCGCCACACCTTCGAACGACGGCATCGGGCCGGCGGGATAAGAAGGCGAGCGCCGCCAGTCCCAATTGCCTGGCTCTGGTGCAAATGCGGCAGGCCGCGGCGCGAACGATGGATGGAACGATCTGATCGCGGCGTCGCCGCTATTGGCCGCGGTGCGCCTGCCTTCGCGCGCGAGGCCCTCCTTCAGCGCATGAACGATCAGCGCGCGAACGAGGCCCGCATTGCGGAACCTCACCTCGGTCTTGGCGGGATGCACATTGGCATCGACCTCGCGCGGGTCTGCGGTCACAAACAGCGCCACCACAGGATGGCGGTCGCGCGGCAGATAGTCGGCATAGGCCGCGCGCACCGCGCCCAAGATCAGCTTGTCGCGCACCGGGCGGCCGTTGACGAACAGATATTGCCCGAGCGCGTTGGCGCGCGTCAGCGAGGGCGCGGCGGCAAAGCCCTCGACCACGACGCCGTCGCGCTCGCTGCGCACGTCGATGGCGCTCGAGCGAAAATCGGCTCCCAAAATATCGCCGAGCCGCGTCAGCCGGCCGGCCGCGCCCGGAAGCGCGGCGGCCCAGGTAACGGGACTGCGTTCCTCGCCGGCCAGCGTAAACGCGATATCGGGCCGCGCCATCGCAAGCCGCCGCACCACCTCGCGGATCGCCTCGGCCTCGGTGCGGTCGGTCTTGAGGAATTTCAAGCGCGCCGGGGTCGCATAGAAGAGATCGCTGACTTCGACGCGCGTCCCCTGCGACAGCGCCGCCGGCATGATCTTGGATTTCACCCCGCCCTCGACCGAGAGCGACCAGGAATGCGGCTCGGTTGCATGACGCGTGGTGATGCCGAGTTTTGCCACTGCGCCGATCGAGGGCAGCGCCTCGCCGCGAAACCCCAGCGTGCGGATCTCGAGCAAATCCTCGTCATCGAGTTTCGAAGTGGCGTGGCGATCGACTGCGAGCGCGAGATCGCCACGGGTCATGCCGCTGCCGTCGTCGGTGATGCCGATCCGCCGCCGTCCGCCGCCATCGCTGAAGATATCGATCCGGCTGGCACCGGCATCGATCGCGTTCTCGACCAATTCCTTGACCACGCTCGCGGGGCGTTCGACCACTTCGCCGGCGGCGATGCGGTTGACGATTTGTTCGGGGAGCTGGCGGACGGGCATGAATTCTCAGGCCGATTCGAGGCGGGCTGCCAATTTTAAGCGGCCGCTGAACCAAATGCATGCGTCAAAAAGGTCATTTCGCGGAATTTTCGTGAAGTAGCGTCGGGCCAAGTTGTTGCTGCCGCATATGAGGTCGGTCCGTGGCCAAGGTTTCGTGAAATGACCCTGAAATCCCTGCACGATGACCACACCGGACGGTTTGCATGGCGACTGCGCCGTTCGTGACACGTTTGGTCTGTGCGATGAGCGGGTCCAGTACAGGCGGACGGCGCATCGAACAGCCGGGCCGTTCATCGCAAATCAGACTTGCGACAAGTCAGACTTGGGAGAAGTGAATGAAGCTAGTGAAAACCTCAGCGATCGTAGTTGCAGTGTCGGCCATTCTTGCCGGACCCGCGTTGGCGCAAGGCGTCTCATCCGACACCCAAATCCGCGGCGCTGCGCAGGGCAGGACCAACATGCCGGGAGGAGTGTCGGGCGGCAGCAACGAGGACGTCAATGCACAGCAGAGTGCGCCCGGAGAAAAGGCCGGCGTCAATGCCAAGGGCGGCGTGAGAGGTACCGTTGGTGCCTCCAGCGGAGCGTCCAAAGGCATGGGCGGCGCGGTCGGCGATCCCGCGGCCACGGGCAAACGTTACTAGGGCACCGATCCTTCGCTGATTTCCCTCTTTAAACTTGAGAACTCCGGCCGCCCGGCGGCCGGGGTTTTTTCACGGCAGGTCCGGCCATCCACCGCGGTTTTCAGAGAGACTGGTCAACTCGTTGCCCCGATTGGCATATGCGGGACCGAGGGGACATTGTGAGCTGCGCCGAGCGGGTATATCGTTTGGAAAAGCTATAAAAAGATCGGGAGGGTCCTCATGTGCCAGCTGTTCGCTCACCAACCTCAACGGGACTATGAATCACAGACCAGATCGCTTCGCATCGATGGCCATTGTACGTCCATCCGGCTGGAAATGGCCTTCTGG
Organism: Alphaproteobacteria bacterium; assembly: GCA_005884765.1. Classification (GTDB taxonomy): domain Bacteria; phylum Pseudomonadota; class Alphaproteobacteria; order Rhizobiales; family Xanthobacteraceae; genus Bradyrhizobium. The sequence goes on along the minus strand of VAZV01000210.1, from coordinate 28,518 downwards.
GATACGCTCGAAGAAATCGCGAGCAAGCAAGACATGAGCCTCGCGAAATTCCTTACCTGCCTGCACAGCGAGGTTCTCGATCATTGCGGCGAAGTGCATAATTTTGCATCGTTGCTGCGCTGCTCATGCCTGATCTATCGATCGAAGGCCGCTGCAGTCACCCCCGACTTTCTCGAGGGTGCCGCACCGAGGCTCGTCGCAGCCGAATAGTCGTGCCACCCATCGGATCGTAACCCGATGGCATGCATTTCCGGATCGTGCGTTAGATTTCCTTTCGTTGCATGGCGCTGGCGATTTGATCCGCCTGCCTGATCGCAAGCGCCACGATCGTAAGCGTCGGATTGCAAGCCGCGCCGGTGGTGAACTGGCTGCCGTCCGAAATGAAAAGATTTTTGATGTCGTGAGTTTGGCCGAATTTGTTCACGACACCGTCTTTCGCCTTCGCGCTCATCCGGTTGGTGCCCATGTTATGGGTGCTGGGATAGGGCGTGGTCGGGTAGGTCACCGTCGCACCAACAGCCTCGTAAACCGCGGAGCCCTGTTTGTAGGCGTGATCGCGCATGGCGATGTCGTTGGGATGATCGTCGTAATGGACGCTCGCAACCGGCAGGCCGAATTTATCCTTTGTTTTGGGATCAAGTGTAACGCGGTTGGTCTCTTGCGGCATGTCTTCGCCGACCAGCCACATCCCTGCCATGTGCGGATACCCTTCCATCGCGGCGGTGAACGAGCGTCCCCACGCACCCGGATCAAGGAAAGCCGCCATGAAGGGCAGGCCCAGCGACAGCGTTTCCATTTCGTAGCCGCCCATGAAGCCACGGGACGGATCGTGCCGTGCCTCGTCGCGGATGATACCGGCCATGGTGGTGCCGCGATACATGTGAACCGACTTGTCGAACACGGCATAGACGCTGCCAGTCATGTGACGCATGTAGTTGCGGCCGACCTGACCAGAGCTGTTGGCCAGGCCGTCGGGAAACATGTTTGACGCACTGTTGAGCAAAAGCCGGGGGCTCTCGATCGAGTTGCCGGCGACGGCAACAATGCGCGCCTTCTGGCGCTGGGTCTTTCCAGCTTCGTCGGCATAGACGACGCCTGTGATCTTGCCCGATGCGTCGTGCTCGATCTTGAGTGCCATGCTGTTGGGACGAACTTCAAGGTTGCCGGTCGCTTCACCCTTTGGAATTTCCGTATAAAGCGTCGACCACTTCGCGCCAGACTTGCAGCCCTGGAAGCAAAACCCGATTTGCTGGCATGACCCGCGGCCGTCACGCGGCTCGCTGTTGATCGCCATTCGCCCGGTGTGGACTTCCTTGTAACCGAGTTTTTTCGCGCCGGCTTCCATCACTTTGAAGTTGTTGTTACCGGGCAATCCCGGAATGTTGTTGGTACGGGTCACCCCCATCTTGTTTTCGGCCCTGGCGTACCACGGCTCCATTTCGGCAAGCGTGAGGGGCCAATCGAGCAGATTTGCACCCGGCACATTGCCGTAAACGCTTCGGACCCTGAATTCATGCTCGTCGAACCGCAATGACGCGCCCGCCCAATGGACGGTCGATCCGCCGACCGATTTGACGATCCACGCCGGGAGGTTGGCGAAATCCTTGGCAACGCGCCAGTTGCCGGATGTGGTTCGCATGTCCGTCCACGCAAGCTGCGTGAAACTTTCCCATTCGTTGTTGATGAAGTCCTGCAGCTCGGTGCGCGGACCGGCCTCAAGGATCACCGCCTTGACGCCTTTCTGAGCCAGTTCGTTACCCAGCGTGCCACCGCCGGCGCCAGAACCAACAATCACGACCACGCCATCGTCGTTAAGATCAAATTTCGCCATGATGTCCTCCCAACCGAATTTTGTTCGAAGCCTTCAGACTTTCGGCAGCCAGTCGATGTCGTTGAAGCCGCGGTGGATGTAGCCGCCGTGCTCCGCCGATGAGCCCTCGTAGCCGAACTTTGGCCACAGCTCTTCCTGGTTGTAGAGAGAGACAACTAGATCAGAGCGAACCTTCTTGAAGAAATCGGTGTGCTCTATCCCCTGCAGCAAGACGATCCGGTCGGCTTCCCAGGGGACTTGAACGTAAGCAACCTTGTGCCGATCCTGTGCGTCTTGATCGAGGCGTCGGACGCCGTCTTCGAGGAGCGTTTTGACAGCCGGGTCCTTTGCCGCCTTGGTGTCCCAAGGCTTGATCGCCGTAATGTAGTAGCTGTCGACCAGGAAGTCGTGCGGATAGATATCGCGCGCGACTTTCACGAGGGTCTTCAATGTCGCGGGTGCCAACGCGGTCGCGTCGGCCGCCCATGCATCCTCGATGCCGATCCCGGTGCTTGACGCAACGGCGACGACCGGAATTGCGGTCGCAGCGCCCTGCAGAAAGATACGGCGGTTATATTTGCCTCGACGATCAACTTCTCTCATGGGTTTTCCTCCACGTTGTTGGTGATTGCTCTAGCCGAAGCGGCCACCTTTCTGAATGACCTCGATCTTGTAGCCGTCGGGATCGGAGACGAAGAAAAAGCGCGCCAGCGTCGCGCCGTCATGCTTGAAATCGCGCAGTAGCCCGGGCGACAATCTCTCGCGCTCGAATCGAGCGTGCTCAGCGTCGAGATTGTCGACGACGACGGCGAGATGGCCATAGCCGTCGCCCGGAACGTAAGGCTCCTTTCGCCCGAAATTCACCGTCAATTCGAGTTCGAACGGCGACGACGCGTGGCGCAGATAAATCAGCGCGAAGTCTTCAAACACAAGACGATCGGCAATCCGCAGGTCGAACGCACGGGCGTAGAAATCGAGCGACCTGGCTTCATCGAGAACGCGGATCATCGAGTGAACCGGCTTTGCCATTCAGTGCAGTTCCTTCAGATAGGTGATGATGGCGGCGCGCGTTTCGGCCTTTGCCTGGCGGTACGTCATGGTGGCGTCGGGGACGACGGCTTGCGGATTCGTCAGCCACGCGTCGAGCCTGGTCTCGTCCCAGGTGAAATCGGCCTGCGCGAGACCTGACGAATAGTGGAAGCCTTCGGCCTTGCCGGCTGGCCTGCCGATGATCCGGACCAGCGGCGGCCCCTGCCGGGGAGCGTCGGAGAGACTAGTCGTATGACACGTGGCGCATTGCTGCCTGAAAAGCGCGGCCCCATCGGGTGACCTCGCCGCCGGCAGGGATATTTGTGCCAAGGCGGCGCTGACGGTCGAGATCGCGCTGCAAAATCCCAGCCCCATGACCAGTACCGCACGTGGTTTTCTCACGGACATCACCCTTGCCGCGAACCGAGCTTAATTCGTCGCAAACAGGCGGTGGTAGTAGCGGGCTGTTTTATGGTGCGAACGCCGCGCGGAAAGCGGTCTCAATCGTCGAAGCCGGGCGAACCGCGCCGCGCCTTGACGTCGCCGCGGCGCTTCTTGCCCTCGAGCCGGCGCTGTTTCGAGGCGTGCGTCGGCTTCGTCGGTCGCCGCGGGGTCGGGCGCACCATGGCCTCGCGCAACAGTTCGATGAGGCGATCGGTAGCGTCGGCGCGGTTGCGCTCCTGGGTGCGGAAGCGCTGCGCATGGATGACGATCACGCCGTCCTTGGTCAGGCGCTGGCCGGCGAGCCGGGCAAGTCGCGCAGCGGCATCGGCGGGAAGCGAGATCCGGCGCGTGTCGAACCGCAACTGGGCGGCGGTGGCGAGCTTGTTGACGTTCTGCCCGCCCGGGCCCGAGGCCCGAACGAAGGCGATCTCGATGTCGTTCTCGTCGATTGCGAGGTCGCGGGAAATCCGCAGCATGGCGTCACCGAAAAGCCCGGCGTCCACCATGGAATCGGGCCAAGACAAGATACCGGGTCCGCCGGCCGCTTGTCTTGGCCCGCGTAGCTGGCCCGTGTCTTGGCTCGCGAAGGGCCCTAATTCGCCGTCGGCGGGGGCGCGGCGGCCGGTTGGGCGGCGGCTTGCGGGGCGCGGCCGACGATCACCGTGAGCAGGCCTTGGCTCCACAGCCGCTTGGCGGCCTTCCTGGTGTCATCGAGCGTCACGGCATCAACGATCGCATTGCGCTTTTCGATATAATCGATCGGCAGCTTGTCGAGCTGGTACTGCAGCAGCCCCGAGGCGAGCTTCGAGGAGGTGTCGAGCGCCAGCATCTGCGAGCCCTTCAGGTATGACTTGGCTTCGTCCAGTTCCTGCTGGGTCGGGCCATCCTCGGCGATGCGGCGGATTTCCTTGTCGACCGCATCCATGGTCTCGCCGGCGCGGTCGGCGCGGGTGCCGGTGTTGCCGATGAACAACGCGGAGTGATCCATCCACAACAGCGCCTCATAGACCGAATAGGCGAGCCCGCGCTTCTCGCGGACTTCGTGATAGAGCCGTGACGACAGCCCGCCGCCGCCGACAATATGGTTGACGACGTAGGCAGCCATGAAATTCGGATCGTGACGCGGGACGCCGGGGCCGCCGAACGTGATCACGGTCTGCGGCACGTCAAGCGGCACAAACGCACGCTGCGGCGGCTTGGCAGCCACGATGTCGGGGACCGGCACCAGGTTCGCCTTGGCCGGCAGGCCGCCAAAAGTCTGGTCGAGCAATTTGCCGAGCGTGGCGGGATCGACATCGCCGACTACGGCGATCTTCAGCGTATCCTTGGCTAGAACCCGGCGGACATAATCCTTCATGTCGGAGATTTCGATGGTCGGAACGCTCTTCAGCGTGCCCGAGACCTGTCGGCCATAGGGGTGGTCGCCATAGGCGACTTCCAGGAATTTACGGCCCGCCAGCGCGCTCGGATTGGTGGTGTCGCGGTGCAGGCCGGAGATCACCTGCGAGCGGATGCGTTCGACATCGGCAGGGTCGAAATGCGCAGACGTCAGCGACATCCGCAACAGGTCGAAGGCTTCGTCCTTGTTGTCCCGAAGCATCCGCAATGAGCCGCGGAAATGGTCGCGTGTGGCGCTGAAACTCAATTCGATGGCGCGGCGGTCGAGCCGCTCGTGGAAGGTGTTGGAATCGAGGTCGCCGGAGCCCTCGTCAAGCAGATCGGCCACCAGATTGGCCACCCCTGGCTTGTCGGCCGGGTCCTGCGCGCCGCCGCCGGCGAAGGCATATTCCATCGCGATCAGCGGCACGGTGGCGTCCTGGACGAACCAGGCCTCGATGCCGCCGGGCGAGGTCAGATGCTGGATCTTGGTCGCCGCCTGCGACGGCGTCGGTGCGAGCGCGGCCAGCGTCACGCCGGCGGCGATGAGAAACGCGCGGGCGCGGATCGAAATATAAATCACGAACGCTTCTCCTCGCGCTTTGCCGTGGTGTCCTTGATCAGATAGCCGGTCACCGAACGCTTCTTGTCGAGCCATTCTTGCGCGGCGGCGCGGACTTGCTCGGCGGTCACGGCGCGAATCCGCTCCGGCCAGCTTCGGATGTCTTCGATGGAGAGCCCGGTGGTAAGGGCACCGCCGTACCATCGTGCCAGCGTTGCCTGGCTGTCCTGGGCGTAGATCGCTTCCGCAATGAGTTGGGTCTTCACCCGCTCGAGGTCCTCGGCGCGGATCGGGTTTTGCACGATGTCTGCGATCACGCCGTCGACGACCTGTTCGACCTTCGCGAATTCGACGTCGGGCTTCGGGGAGACCGAGATCGAGAATTGCGTCGAATCCAGCGAAGTGCCTTGATAGGCGGCGCCGGCATTGACCGCGAGCGGCCGATCGACCACCAGCGCGCGGTAGAGATAGGAGTTGCTGCCGCTGCCCATCAGTTGCGCCAGCACGTCGAGCGCAGCACTCTCTCCCGGCGCGGCGGTAGCCGCAGAGGGAACCAGATAATCGCGCTTCACGCTGCGTTGTTCGACCTGCGGATCAGCCAGCGTCACCGCGCGCGCCGCGACCGGCTCCGGCTCCTGCGGGCGAATGCGCAGCGCCGGGATCGCAGGCTGTGCCGCGACCGGGCCAAACGTCTTTTCCACCATCGGCCTGACGTCGGCGGCTTCGACGTCACCGGCAATCACCAGGATCGCGTTGTTTGGCGCGTAAAAGCGCCGATAGAACGCCAGCGCATCCTCGCGGCCGAGCTTTTCGATTTCCGCGTGCCAGCCGATCACGGGGCGGCCGTAGGGATGGTTGAGATAGAGCGCCGCCATGATCTGCTCGTTCAGCCGCGCTTCCGGATTGTTGGCGACCCGCATGTTGTATTCTTCGAGCACGACATCGCGCTCCGGCAGCACGTTTTCATCCTTGAGGATCAGGCCGGTCATGCGGTCGGCCTCGAACTCCATCATCTTGCCGAGCTGCTCGCGCGGCACGCGCTGGTAGAAGCCGGTGTAGTCGGTCGAGGTGAAGGCGTTCTCGTTGCCGCCGACCTTGAGCACCGTCTGCGAGAACTCACCGGCCGGATGCTTGGCTGTACCCTTGAACATCAGATGTTCGAGAAAATGCGCAAGCCCCGACTTGCCCGGCGTCTCGTCGGCGGAACCGACCTTGTACCAGATCATCTGCGTGACCACGGGCGTGCGGTGATCCGGGATCACGACCACCTGCAAGCCGTTGCCAAGCGTAAAGCTGGCAGGAGGTGCCGAGGTGACCGTGGTCTGGGCGAGGGCGCCGCCGGAAGAGAAAGCGAGCACGGCGAATACAGCGAAGGCAAATCGAGTTGAGGACATCATGGCCTGTCTAACGCGTGTTCCGCAAATGTGGCCACCGGCGTTGCCACGGGAACGTGCGCAAATTGTTTAACAAGAGTGATCCGAACCAAAGCGTTCGGGGTGGAGGCGCTTCACCGTACACGGCGGCGAGAGCCGGTGGTCGTCACGAACCGGAGAGATCGGCTTAACTATTCGCCATATTTGCCGGCAGCCGGATTGTATTCCTTGTTCAGCGATTCCTTCGGACCGGTGCCGTAGGCAAAATTCGGCGATGGCGTCTGGTATCCCGGAGGAGGCTGGGTCAGGGTATCCCGGGTCGGTTCGCCCTTGAACGGGGCGGTCTCGGCTTTGTTGCCGCCGAAAATATTGGTGAAGCCGCTGAAGCCGAGCTGCGACGGGCTCAGGATTGGATTGGCGGTCGAATCGCCCGGCGTGAGCGGGTCGTTACTGGTGCGGGCAGGCGCCGCGGTCCTGACGCCATCGAGCTCGCTCGGGGTCAGGATGCGGCTGGCTTCGATGGGATCCGGCTTGGCTTTTTTGCGCGCGGCGATCGCAGCCTTGCGGCGCGCTTCGTCGGGATCCTTTGGCCAGTTCGGAGCCTTCGTCTCGGCCGACGTGCCCGCCGGCGGCGGCAAGTCCATCTTGGGCGGCACCACCAGCGGCGACCGCTCGCGATAGTCGATGCCGCGATTGTCCATATTGGTGCCGCCGATGCCAGCCATGATGCCTTCGATGATCTTTTCCTCGAAGGTCTTGTCGTCGTCTTCGTCGTCGCCTGCGCGTGCGGCGCCGACCGTCATCACAAGTCCGATGCCGAGCGCGACAGTCGAGAGCCGCACCGCGCGCGTCAGCGCCCGTTTCGGTTTCCGCACTATCCAACCGGTAGCTTCGGTCTTGCGCATCGTATTACCTGTTCAAGTTCTTAAAGCGCGATTGCCAGGCAAGCAGCATTCCGCTTGCGGTCGTATCAGCCGGGATCAGGGCGCTTTTGCGGCGGGTACCCCAGGAACGAATCATACAATAGGGCAGCAACCCCAGCAACAATCGCCACATCTGCGAGGTTAAACACGTACCAATTGAAGGTATTTCCCCCGATCTGGACGTGAAACAAGGCAAAATCGATCACCGCGCCGTAAGCGAAGCGGTCGATGGCGTTGCCGATGGCGCCGCCGATGATCAGCCCAAGCGCAACCGTCGCGAGCACGGTGCGCGAACGGGCCATCCAGATCGCCAAGGCGATCACTGCCACTGCCTTCACCAGCATCAGCGCAATCTGGGCGATCTGGCCGTCGTTCTGGAACCAGCCAAAACTGATCCCGATATTCCAGGCCAGCACCAGATCGAAGAACGGCGTCACCTTCACCGTGCCGCGATGGCCGATGTCGAACACGTAGAGCAGCCACAGTTTCGAGGCCTGATCCAGCACCAGCGTAACAAGGGCGGCGGTGACGCCGGAGCGGAGCGGCGAGGTCAAACGGTCACTCCCAGCGCCTTCCATTCGCGCAGCGCCTTGGCGTCGCGCGGCGACACGTCGGGGTATTCCTTGTCCTCGCCGACGGTCGGCAGGATTTTCCAGGATCGCGCGCATTTGGTTCCAACCGCCTTTTCGACGACCACCGCGACGCCAGGCACGTCGTTCAGGCGGAAGGCATGGGCCGGCGCGTCTTCGTTCGTCACCATCGCGTTGGAGGTGATGCAGACTTCGGCCAGGTCCACATCGCACAGCGTGTTGAAGATCGCCTTGTCCGACACATAGACCAGCGGCGAGGCCTCCAGCGACGAGCCGATGTTCTTGGCGGCGCGCTCGAGTTCCAACGCGCCGGTGACGACGCGGCGGACATTGCGGATGGTCTCCCACTTCACGGCCAGCTTTTCGTCGCGTAATCCCTCAAGTCCATCAGGAAACAGCGTCAGATGCACTGACGGCTCGGCGCCCGGACTGAAAAGCAGCCAGGCTTCCTCGCAGGTAAAACTCAGCACCGGCGCGAACCATTTCAGGATGGTGTCGCAGATGATATCGATGGCAGTGAGGGCTGCCTTGCGCGCCAGCGACGATGGCGGATCGCAATACAGCGTATCTTTCCTGATGTCGAAATAGAACGCCGACAATTCGGTATTCATGAACGCCGAAAGGCTGGCGACCACTGTCTTGTAGTCGAACTCGGCGTAGGCCTTGCGCACGATCGCCGCCTGCCCGGCGAGCTGATGCAGCATCAGCCGTTCCAGCTCGGGCATCTCGGCGTACTCGACCACGTCATCGGGCTTGAGGTGATGCAGCGTGCCGAGCATCCAGCGGATCGAGTTGCGCAATTTGCGGTAGGTCTCGATGGTGTTCTTGAGGATTTCCGGCCCGATGCGCTGGTCGTCGGCATAGTCGGTGACGCAGACCCACAGCCGCAAAATATCGGCCCCGGATTGCGCCATCACTTTTTGCGGCTCGACGGTGTTGCCAAGCGACTTCGACATCTTGCGGCCGTTCTCATCGAGCGTGAAGCCATGCGTCAGCACGACGTCATAGGGCGCGCGGCCCCGGGTGCCGCAGCTTTCCAAGAGCGAGGAGTGAAACCAGCCGCGGTGCTGGTCGCTTCCTTCCAGATACATCACGGTGTCGGCTCCGCCATCGACCTTGCGCTTGATGCCGGCAAGGCCCGGAAAATGCACCGGGTCTTCCAGCACGAAAGCGTGCGTCGAGCCGGAATCGAACCAGACGTCGCAGATGTCGTCGACCTTCTTCCAGTCTTCGTTGGCGCGCGAGCCGAGGAACCGTTCGCGGGCGCCGTCCATATACCAGGCGTCGGCGCCTTCCGTCTCAAAGGCATCCGCGATGCGCTTGTTGACGGCGTCATCGCTGAGGATTTCGGCAGAGCCGTCGCCCTTCTCGCGCACGAACACCGCAATGGGCACGCCCCAGGCGCGCTGGCGCGAGATCACCCAGTCGGGGCGACTCTCGATCATGCCGTTGATGCGGTTTTGGCCCGCGGGCGGCACCCATTGCGTCACCGAGATCGCGTGCAGCGCACGGGCACGAAGCGTGTCGCCGGATTTGGCCTTGCCGCCATCCGCGATATCCTTGTCCATCGCGATGAACCATTGCGGCGTGTTGCGGAAGATCACCGGCTTCTTGGAGCGCCAGGAATGCGGGTATTGGTGCTTGAGCCGCCCGCGTGCGAGCAACATGCCGCGCTCGATCAGGGCCTTGATCACGGCCTCGTTGGCATCGCCCTTTTCGCCCTTGTCGTTGATGACGCGTTTGCCCGTGAAGCCGGGCGCCTGATTGGTGAACGCGCCGTTCTCATCGACGGTATAGGGGATAATGGTGTTGATGCCGCGGGATGTGCACGAAACCGGTACCGGTGTCGTCGGTGACGTGATCGCCGGCGAGAAGCGGGACTGTGAATTCATATCCGCCATTAAATCCCTTCAGCGGGTGCGAACACTCCACCGCGTCCATCGTATCGGCCGGAATGTCGCGTAGCTTTTCATAAGCCGTGACGCGCGCCTGCTTGAAGACGCCCTCCGCAAGCACATCCGCCAGGATCAGAAGATCGCCGTTCTTGGCCCAGTTGTCGGCTGGCGCGTCGGTGACCTTGTAGAGGCCGTAGGCGATCTTCGGCGAAAAAGAGATGGCGCGGTTGCCCGGCAGCGTCCATGGCGTGGTGGTCCAAATGACGATGGACGCCGATGCAAGCGCACCGTGCGCCGGCGACGAGACCGGAAACTTCACCCATACCGTATCGCTCGTGTAATCCTCATACTCGACCTCGGCTTCGGCGAGCGCGGTCTTTTCCACCACGCTCCACATCACCGGCTTGGAGCCGCGATAGAGCGTGCCGTTGGCGGCGAATTTGATCAATTCGCGCGCGATCTGGGCTTCGGCGAAATAATCCATCGTGGCGTAGGGGTGGTCCCAGTCGCCGATGACGCCGAGCCGCTTGAATTCCTCGCGCTGCACGTCGAGCCAGCGCGTCGCGTAGGCGCGGCACTCCTTGCGGAACGCCACCATCGCGGTGGAATCGCGGAAATCCGGCTTCGCCTTGCCCTTGGAGCGGTAGTTCTCCTCCTCGATCTTCCATTCGATCGGCAGGCCGTGACAGTCCCAGCCCGGCACGTAGTTCGAATCGAAGCCGAGCATCTGCTGGCTCTTGGTGACGACGTCTTTGAGGATCTTGTTCAGCGCGTGCCCGATATGGATGTTGCCGTTGGCGTAGGGCGGGCCGTCATGCAACACGAATTTGGCGCGGCCGCGCGCGCTCTCGCGCAGCCTGCGGTAGAGGTCGATCTGGTTCCAGCGCTTAAGGATTTCCGGCTCGCGCTGCGGCAGGCCGGCGCGCATCGGGAATTCCGTCTGCGGCAGGAACAGGGTCTTGGAATAATCGGTGACATCGGACTTTTGCGGCTTTTCAGACATAAAGGCTCTGGTTTTCGCTTGGGTAGGGCGCGAGATGCGCGATCAATCGCGGGTGAACGAGGCAATCCCGGTCTTGCGCCGAGCTCGAAGCTCAGGCGGAAGCCGGGCCGCTAATGCCGATGGTGCGTCGCGCAAACATGGGGCTTTCCATAGCAGCAGGGCGCAGGAATCGCAAAGCCCGGCGGTGTGGCGTTGCCAGTGCGCCCGGCATGACTAATCTTGATCTCCGAGCGCTTGAACCGTTTCGCGAGGCAAATCCATGGCTATTTCGGAGACCTTCGTAATCCTGGCGGGCGGCACTGCCGTTCTGGCAATCGCGTTCGGCATTCGTCTCGCCATCCGGGCGGTGGCAGACGGCGGTGCGGCGGCAGCGCGATCAGGTGGCGGGCAGGCGTCGGCGGCGGGCGAATCGGGCGGGTCTGACGTCGCCGGTGTCATCGCGCTGCCGCCGTTGATCTTTCTCGGATTCCTGGCGGCGGCAGCGGTGCTCGAGGCGGTGGTGCCGCTTGCGGTCCTGGGCGCGCATGCCATTCCGCGCTATCTGGCCGGCGCCGTGCTCGCGGCGGGTGGCTTCGTCATGATTCTGATGGGCTCGCGGCGCTTTCTGGCCGCCGGCACCAACATTCCGCCGAGCCTGCCGACGACAGCGCTGGTCACCGACGGTATCTATCGGCGAACCAGAAACCCGCTCTATCTGGGAACGACACTGATCTATCTGGGACTGGGCATCGCCGCGGGGAGTATTTGGGCGATCGTGCTGGTCGTCCCGTTGCTGTGGATCATCAATACCGGCGTCATCACGCGGGAAGAGAGCTATCTGGAGCGGAAGTTCGGCGATGCGTATCGCGCCTACAAGGCGCGGGTACGGCGGTGGGTCTGATGGAGCGTGCCCGCCAGCCTCGTCTTCTAGAGCGCGATGACTTTTCTTCGAATCGTCATCCCACTCTATCTTTTTGTTTGAGCATGATCTTTTTCGGAAAACCGGTATCCATTTTTCCGGATCATGCTCTAGCTCAACCGACCGCGCCGAGCCTCGGAAACGCGGCCGCCTCGGCGGCCGATATCGCGCGGGCGCTGGCGGAGTCGTCGTTCATCTGCGCCACCAGTGCATCGACGGACGAGAATTTCAGCTCTTCCGCGGCCGGGCAGGGTTGCCGGCGACCGTCACGCCGGCGCCGACGTCCCGCGTCACCACGCTGCCGGCGCCGATCAGGGCCCCGTCACCGACGGTGACGCCGGGCAGGATGATGGCGCCGCCGCCGATCCATACATCGCTGCCGATCCGCACCGGCCGCCCGAATTCGACGCCTTGGCGCCTTGTTTCGGCATCGCGCGGATGATCGGCGGCGTAGATCTGCACCGCGGGTCCGATCTGGGTGCGGTCACCGATCGAGACTTCGACGACGTCGAGGATCACGCAATTGAAGTTGAGGAACACGCCGTCGCCGAGGCGGATATTGTAGCCGTAGTCGCAAAAGAACGGCGGCCGGATCACCGCATCCTTGCCGACGTGTCCAAGGCGCTCGGACAGGATCGCATGACGCTGCGACACCGGCAGCGCCAGCGCCGCGTTGTAGCGCGCGATCCAGACTTTGGTCGCCAATTGTTCGGCGGCGAGTTCGGCATCGGGACGATATAGCTCGCCCGCAAGCATCTTCTGCTTCTCGCTTTTGCTCATCCGATGTTCCCAAGCTTCGGGAATGCATTGGGCGCCGCCGACAGCGCAGCGCGTGCCCGCGCGCTGTCATCGTCCATCTGCCGGATCAGCGCATCGACGCTGTCAAACTTCAGCTCGTCGCGGATGAAGTCGATAAAAGCGACGTCGAGCACGGCGCCATAGAGCTCGCCATCGAAATCGAACAGGAAGATTTCCAATAGTGGCGCGCCATTGTCGAAGGTCGGGCGGCGGCCGAAGCTTGCGACGCCGTCGAAGCGCTCGCCACCACGGCCGACCCGCACCGCATAGATGCCGTGCTTGAGCCCGCAATTCTTATCGAGGCGGATATTGGCGGTGGGATAGCCGAGGTCGCGGCCACGCTTGTCGCCATGGATCACCTCGCCGGACACGAACCAGGGACCGCCCAGCATGGCAGTGGCATCCGCGATCTGACCCTCGGCGAGCGCCATCCGGATCGCGCTGGAAGAGACCGGCCGTTCCGCAATATCGACATGGGGCTGCACGTCGACCTCGATGCCGAGCCGCGGCGCCTCGTTGACCAACAGGCTTGGCGAGCCGACGCGACCTTTGCCGAAATGGAAGTCGTAGCCCACCGCGATGCCGCTGATGCCGAGCCGCCCGATCAGGTCGTGGTAAATGAAATCTTGCGCCGTGGTTTCGGCACGACGCTTGTCGAACGTCATGACGACGGCTCCGGCGAGGCCGGTCCCGGCCAAAAGCCGCAGCTTGGCCACCTCGTCGGTGAGACGGAACTGGGGAGTGTTCGGGCTGAAAAAACTGCGCGGGTGCGGCTCGAAGGTGAGCGCCAGCGCAGGCTTGCCATGCGACCGGCCCATCTCCAGCGCCGCGGCAATCACCGCCCGATGGCCGAGATGAACGCCATCGAAATTGCCCATCGCCACCACGGCCCCCCGGGGGATCGCGGTCGTTTCGGTGGTGTCGCGGATGACAATAAAATCGGGCGTCATTTGCTGGCGTTCTTGTAAGGGATTTCCGGCTGGGGCCGCGACCGTGACGTGACGCCGCGGGCGAAGTCAAGCCGGGCCGAAATCGAAGCATTTAGGCAGGTTTATACGGTTTCCTGCCGCGGCCGGTTAACGGGCTGTTTAAGGGCTGATGCTAGTGGTGGGGTGGAATGCGCGGGCGGCAAGACTGTTGCGAGGCGCGTTGTTGATTTGCTCGTTTGGTACTGCTTGGGGGAAGTCGAGATGGCGGTTGATTTGTCGATGTCGGTTCTGGTGGTGGACGATTACTCGACCATGATCCGTATCATCAGAAATCTTCTGAAGCAGCTTGGCTTCGAGAATATCGACGACGCCAGTGACGGATCAGCGGCGTTGAACAAGATGCGAGGCAAGAAATACGGGCTCGTGATCTCGGACTGGAACATGGAGCCGATGACCGGTTACGACCTGCTCAAGGAAGTGCGGGCCGATCCGAACCTCGCTACCACCCCCTTCATCATGATCACTGCGGAATCCAAGACCGAGAACGTGATCGCGGCCAAGAAGGCCGGCGTCAACAATTACATCGTCAAGCCGTTCAACGCCGCGACTCTCAAAACCAAGATCGAGGCGGTGTTTCCGGATATGGCGAGCGCGTAAGGGCACTACCACCGCAATTGCCGCGTCAGCGCGCGGGGCGGATGCCCGAATAACTCCTTCACCGCTGCCGGATTGAGCTGATCGATGCCTTCGAAATCCTCGGCATGGATGCCGCGGGTCACGAACAGGCAATCGATCCCGAAACCGTGGGCGCCGGCGAGATCGGTGCGCACGGAATCGCCGATCGCAAGAACGCGGCCGAGTTGAACCGCGTGAGATTGCCGCTCAGCGGCAAGCTCGATCGCGCGCTCGTAGATCGGGCGGTGCGGCTTGCCGTAGAAAATCACCTCGCCGCCGAGCTCGCGATAGAGTTCGGCGATGGCGCCGGCGCAATAGATCAGCCGGTCGCCGCGCTCGACGACGATGTCGGGATTGGCGCAGATCAGCGTCAGCTTGCGCTCGCGGGCCTGCATCATCATGCCGCGATAATCTTCCGCCGTCTCGGTCTCGTCGTCGAGCAGCCCGGTGCAGACGATGTAATCGGCCTCTTGCAGCGGCGCGAGCAGCGGATCGAGCCCGCGATGGATCGAATAGTCACGTTGGGGGCCGAGCCAGAACACCTTGCGGCCGGGATGGTCGGCAACGTAGTGGCGCGTCAGGTCGCCCGAACTGACGATTGCGTCATAGGTCTCGTCGCCAATGCCGAGCTTGCGCAGTTGACGCTGCACCGAATCTGCAGGCCGCGGCGCATTGGTGATGAGGATCACCGTGCCACCGCGACTGCGATATTTATGCAGCGCCTCGCAGGCGTCGGGAAACGCCTCGAGACCATTGTGGACCACGCCCCAGATGTCCGAGAGCACGACATCGATGCCGTCGACGAGGTCGCGCAGCCGCTCGATAAACCGCAGGGTCATGGCGCGCGATGCCGCCTAGCCCGGCCCGGCAAGACGGCGCGCCAGCGCGGCATTGCCGCTGGAGCGCGCCGGCAGATCGATGGCCGCCGCCTCGACCGACGGAGCCTTGCCCAAGCCGCTGCCCGACCCATGAATTCCCTGAAATTCCGGGATTGCGGATTCGGCGATCCTGGATTCTTGCCCCTTGGATTCCTGCGCTTTGGATTCCTGCCCGTTGTTCGAAGACGTCGCGCCGGTTGCAGATGTCCCCTCCGGCCGCAACGGCCGTGGCGGCGCAAACAAAAATCCCTGGCCGAACCGCACGTCATAGTCGAGCAGGTCGACCACCGCGCGTTCGCCCTCGATCCGCTCGGCAATCAGGTCGATGCCGAAACGGCCGAGCAAATCGGACAGGTCGGAGGGGTGAATGTCCGACGTCGAGGTCTGCTTCGGATCGAGCAACAGCGCAGCCGGCACCTTGATGTACCGGACGCCGCGGTCGGCGAGTTCGCGCGGCTCGATCCGCAAGTCGGCGACATGATCGATCGAGAAGCGGTAGCCGCGCTGCGCCAGCGCGGCGAGATGTTCGATCTCGGTCGGCCCGAGATTGCGGAATGTCGCCTGCTTGAACTCCAGCACAAACGACGGCGCCAGCGCCCGGTTGGCCTCGAGGAAGTCGAGGCATTGCGAAAACGTGCCGGTATTGCCGAGGGTCGCCGCCGCGACATTGCAGAATACGCCGACATCCTTGTTGCGTACCATCAGCCGCCGCAGCACCTGCACGCACCGCAGCATCACCATGTGGTCGATCCGGCCGATCAGGCCGGCGTTCTCGGCGGTGCCGATGAAATCCTCGGCAGCAAGGATCTGGTCCTTTTCGTCGCGCAGCCGCGTCACCGCTTCGTAGAAGCGCACCTTGCGCTGCGGCAGGCTCACCATCGGCTGCAGATAAATGTCGACGCGGTTTTCCTCTATCGCGCTGCGCACCGCGGCCAAGAGCTGCGCCTGGCTGCGGGCGGGTGGGCCGTCGCTGGTGGCGGTCTTACTGGCGACAGCGTTGGGAGCCGCCACCGCGGGCGAGAGCACCGGGCTGATGTCCCCGGCCGGGGCCGGCAATTCCTTTTGCGGGCTACTTTCCGCCTTGGCGGCAGGCGGCGGGGGCGCGGGGGCGGGCGCGCCCGCGGCCAGCATTTCCTCGTGGGTTGCGACCGTTGCCGCGAGCTGCTTCACCAGGGAGCCCAGTTCGTTAATCTCGCCGACTACGGACTGAATCCGGTCGACGCCGGCGGAATTGGCTGAAACCACGCGGCCTTCGACCGCGGCCAGCCGGCGGCCGAATTCGGCAACCTGGCGGGCGAGATCGGCGGTGCCGCGCGACAAATCCGCAATCTGGCTGCCGACATCGGTACGGTCGCGCAGCCGCATCGATACCGCGTTGTAAAGGATCAGGAAGGTCAGCGCGGTCAGCGCCACGATGGCCGATTCCGTCCCGCCGATGCCTGCCATCGAATACAGGATCAGGCCAAGGGAAGCGGCGACCAGCACCATGCAGATGGCGATAAAAATCGTAGAAATACGGATCATGTGCCGCGCAAGGCTCCCCAGCGCCGCTGATCCTAGCACCAGTTTTGATTCGCGATGCTAGTGTTTTCTTTGGCGCCCTTGGAACTCCCTCGCCCCGCACTTCTGTGTCGACTTGGCGGGGAGGGCTGAAGAAGCTACGTCACCGCGCGGATGACCTTGCCGACCTTTTCGACGATCTCGCCGATCTGGTCCTCGCTGACGATCAAGGGCGGCGTCAGCGCCAAGGTGTCGCCGGCGATGCGCAGCATCAAGTCGTTGTCATGGAACGCGCTGTTGAGCGCGTCGAAGCCGCGCTTGCCCGGCGCCTCTGCTCGAGCGGCGAGGTCGATGCCGGCGGTGAGGCCCACCGTGCGGATGTCGACCACGTTGGGCAGGCCCTTCAGCGACATCACGGCGTCGGCGAATTTAGGTTCCAGTTTATTGGCGCGTTCGAACAGTTTTTCGTCGCGATAGATATCGAGCGTCGCGAGTCCCGCGGCGCAGGCGATCGGGTGCGCCGAATAGGTATAACCGTGGGTCAGCTCGACGACGTGTTCGGGGCCGCTCATGAAGGCGTCGTGGATGGTGTCGCGCACGATCACGCCGCCCATCGGGGCCGCGCCGTTGGTGATGCCCTTGGCGAAGGTGATCATGTCCGGCAGCACGCCATAGCGCTCCGCGGCGAAGGCATAGCCGAGCCGGCCGTAACCGGTGATGACTTCGTCGAAGATCAAGAGGATGCCGTGCTTCTGGGTGATCTCGCGCAGCCGCTTCAGATAACCCTTCGGCGCCGGCAGCACGCCGGTCGACCCCGCCATCGGCTCGACGATGACGGCGGCCATGGTGGAGGCGCCGTGTAGATTGACGAGCCGCTCCAGCTCGTCGGCGAAATGCGCGCCATATTCCGGCTCGCCCTTGGTGAAGGCCTGCTTCTCGCGGTCATAGGTGTGCGGGAGATGGTCGACGCCGGCCAGCAGCGTGCCGAACATCTTGCGATTGCCGACGATGCCGCCGACCGAAGTGCCGCCGAAGCCGACGCCGTGATAGCCGCGCTCGCGGCCGATCAAGCGGGTGCGGGTGCCCTGACCCGCGATCTGATGATAGGCCAACGCGATCTTGAGCGCGGTGTCGGCAGCTTCCGATCCCGAGTTGCAGAAGAACACATGATCAAGCCCGGCCGGCGCGAGATCGGCGATCCGGCTCGCAAGCTCGAAAGCCTGCGGAATGCCGAACTGGAACGGCGGCGCGTAATCCAGCGTCTCGGCCTGCTTGGCGATCGCTTGCGAAATCTGGCTGCGGCCGTGGCCGGCATTGGTGCACCACATGCCCGATGCCGCATCGATGATCTTGCGGCCGTCGACGGTGATGTAGTGCATGTCCTTGGCGCCGGCGAGCAGCCGCGGCGCCTTCTTGAACGCGCGGTTCGCGGTGAACGGCATCCAATGCGCGGCAAGATCGTTCGGCACATTGACGTTGGCGGGGCGGGGGCTCTTGTCCAGCATGGCGGCCTCTTTAAGATCTGGTGTGGGCGAGTTTCATCTCAAGCTATCAGCTTCGCCGGCCGACGGAAACGCCGATACCGCGCATATTTGCACTGCTGTGGGGGAATTCGAGGGTGATGGGGGCAAGCCGGGCGCGCATCGTTCAGAGATCGGCGGCGCCGATCCAGAACACTTCGGCTTCGGAATCCTCGGTGTCGAGCCAGAGCAGCGGCAGCCGCGGAACGGCCAATTCTAGCGCTATGCGGCCACGACCAACCTCGCAGAGAAGTCCGCCCTGCGGCGCAAGATGCGCCCGCGCTTCCTTCAGGACGCGCTTGACGATGTCGAGGCCGTCGTTGCCGCCGTCGAATGCAATCTTTGGCTCGGCGCGGCATTCGGCCGGCAGGTCAGCCATGCCCCCGGCATCGACGTAGGGCGGATTGGAAATGATCAGGTCGTAGCGCTTCTCCCCGAGAGGCTTGAACAGATCGCCTTGATAGAGCTCGATCTGGCCTTCCAGGCCGTGCTCGGCAACGTTGCGCGCGGCGACGTCGAGCGCATCCTTGGAGATGTCGACCGCATCGACCTCTGCGTTCGGAAAGTGCCGCGCGGCCAGGATCGCGAGACACCCCGAACCGGTGCAGAGATCGAGCACGGTTTCGACCGACGCGGGATCGCCGATCAGCGAAGCGTCATCCTGGCCGAAATGCGAGTCCAACAGCTCGCCGATGAAGGAGCGCGGCACGATCACGCGCTCGTCGACATAGAACGGCAGGCCGCGCATGTAGATCTTGTTGACGAGATAAGCGGCGGGTTTTCGCGTGCTGACGCGGCGCTCAACCAGGTCGAGGATCCTCGCGCGTTCGGCCGCCGTCACCCGCGCCGTGGCAAACGTCTCGAATTGATCGGGATGAAGATGCAAGGCTTCGCACACCAGGAACGCGGCTTCGGCGACTGGATCGGTGGTGCCGTGCGCGAAGGCAAGTTTGGCCGCGAGGAAACGGCTCACCGCATAGCGGACGAAATCGAGCAGCGTCTGGAGTTCGTCGGCCGCACCTTTCGGAAGTTTCGAGACGGCACGGCCGCGTTTCGCCGGTTTGACGCGCTTTGCCATCAGGATTTGGCCATCAGGATTTGGTCCAGCGCGCGGCGGCGGCGTCATCGTGCTCGCGCGCCTCCACCCAATTCGCGCCGTCGGCGCTCTCCTCGCGCTTCCAGAACGGCGCGCTGGTCTTCAAATAATCCATCAAGAACTCGGCGGCGTGGAACGCCGCCTGGCGGTGCTGCGAGGCGGTCACCACCAGCACGATGTTTTCGCCAGGCTCAATGCGGCCGAAGCGGTGGATCACGGCCAGGCCATCGAGCGGCCAGCGCGACATCGCCTCGTCGGCATGGCGCTTGATTTCGGCCTCTGCCATCCCGGGATAATGTTCGAGCGTCAGCGCGGCGATCTTCTCGCTCCCTTCGTTGCCCCGGCAAATACCAGAGAAACTCACGACGGCCCCGATATCGGTACGACCCATGGTGAGAGCCGCGATTTCCTTGGCGATGTCGAAATCGGTGTCCTGGATGCGGATCGTGACTGGGGCGCTCATATAGCCGGCTCTAACCGCCGGTCATCGGCGGGAAAAAGGCGATCTCGCGGGCGCCGGCGATCACCGCATCCGCTTTGACATGGGTGTGGTCGATCGCAGCGCGAATCACTTTTGGCGTTTCAAAGGCGTGCGCGTAGGCGTCGTCGCGCGCGGTCAGCCACGCCATCAGGTCTGCCACCGTGCGCACGTTCGGCGGCGGCTCGATTGTCTCTTCGGCCTTGCCGACCCTTTCGCGTACCCAGGCGAAATATTTCAGCTTCATCCCTCGTCCTCCTTGATGAGGTGATGGATGCCGGCGCGGAAATAGTCATAGCCGGTATAGATCGTGAAGATCGCCGACACCCATAGCAGCAAGAGGCCGATCTGGGTGACGACCGGTACCACCAGATCGCCAGCCTCGCCCGCGAGCAGGAAGCCGATCGCAATCAGCTGGATCGTGGTTTTCCATTTGGCGAGTTTTGTCACGGGCACGCTGACGCGCAGGGCGGCCAGATATTCCCTTAAGCCCGACACCAGGATTTCGCGGCACAGGATGACGATCGCGGCCCATAGCGACCAGCCATGGATGATGCCGTCCGCCGCCAGCATCAGGAGGCAGGATGCCACCAACAGCTTGTCGGCGATCGGGTCGAGCATCCGGCCGAACGCCGATTGCTGGTTCCAGATGCGCGCATAATAGCCGTCGAGATAGTCGGTGACCCCGGCGGCGATAAACACGGCGACCGCTACCCAGCGCAACCACAGCGGGCCGTCCATGATGGACTGCGCGTAGATGCAGCCCACCACCACCGGAATCGCGGCGATTCTGGCATAGGTCAGAATATTCGGGATGGACAGGCTCTTGGCCTGTCCCCTGGTCGTTGCGATGTTCATCCGTCTTACCAATACCGCTGCAGCGTGAAGGTCAACCGCTGGGCCCACATGACCCGCCTCAGACGACGCTCATATGTCGCGAAAGCCGCTTTCAACCCGGCCGGGCGTGGAAAAACTCGAAAATCTTGCGGGCGCTTTCGGCGCTGACGCCGGGAACCTTGCCGAGGTCGGCGATCGAGGCCCGCTCGATCTCCTTCAACGTTCCGAAATGATGCAGCAAGGCACGTTTGCGTGACGGGCCGATGCCCGGGATTTCCTGCAAACCGGCTTCGCGGATGTCCTTTTTGCGCAGCTTGCGGTGCGAGCCGATCACAAAGCGATGCGCCTCGTCGCGCAGCCGCTGGATGAAATACAGCACCGGGTCACGTGGCTCAAGTTTGATCGCCTCGCGGTCCGGCATGAACAGCGTCTCGCGGCCGGCATCGCGCTCCGGACCCTTGGCGACCGCCAACAGCGAGACCTGGCTAAGTCCCAGTTCCTCGAAGATTTCGTGTACCGCGTTGAGCTGGCCGCGGCCGCCGTCGACGATGACGAGATCGGGCCATTGCGGAAACGAATCGTCATCCGTTTTTGTATTCGCTTTTGGCTCTGCCTTTGCGTCTGCTTCTATTTTGGCCGCCTCGCCTTCGGCAGGCGTCAAGAGCCGCTTGAAGCGCCGCTGCAAGACCTCGCGCATCATGGCGTAATCGTCGCCCGGCGTCAGGCCTTCGGACTTGATGTTGAACTTGCGGTACTGGTTCTTGATGAAACCGTCCGGCCCCGCCACGATCATGGCGCCGACCGCGTTGGTGCCCTGGATATGGCTGTTGTCGTAGACCTCGATCCGCCGCAATGGGTGCGGCAGGCCGAGCGTTGTGACCAGCGCCTGCAGCAGCCGGCCTTGGGTCGCGGTGTCGGCGAGCTTGCGCCCCAGCGCCTCGCGCGCATTGGTCAGTGCGTGCGCGATCAATTCCTTTTTTTCCCCGCGTTTGGGCACCGAGACTTCGACCTTTGATCCGGCCTTGACCGAAAGCGCATCGGCGAGCAGCTCGCATTCCTCGATCTCGTGCGAGAGCAGGATCAGTTTCGGCGGGGGCTTGTCGTCGTAGAACTGCGCCAGGAACGAGGCCAGCACCTCTTCCGGAGTGAAGGATTTTTCAGCGCGCGGGAAATAGGCGCGGTTGCCCCAGTTCTGGCCGGTGCGGAAGAAGAACACCTCGACGCAGGAATAGCCGCCTTCCTGATGGATGGCGAACACGTCGGCCTCCTCAACCGTGCGGGGATTGATGCCCTGCTGCGACTGGATCGCTGACAGTGCCGCGAGACGATCGCGATAGAGCGCGGCGGTTTCGAATTCGAGCTCGCTTGACGCCTTTTCCATCTCGCCTGCGAGCTCCTGCTTTACCAGATGACTGCGGCCGGAAAGGAAGTCGGTCGCCTCGCGCACCAGATTTGTATAACCGGTGAAATCGACCTCCCGCGTGCAGGGTCCCGAGCAGCGGCGGATCTGATAGAGCAGGCACGGCCGCGTGCGGCTTTCGAAAAACGCGTCGGTGCAGGAGCGGATCAAAAACGCGCGCTGCAGCGCCGTGATGGTGCGGTTGACCGCGCCGGCCGAAGCAAACGGTCCGAAATATCGCCCGGGTCTCGTCTGTGCGCCGCGATGTTTGAGGATCTGCGGCGCCCAGTGATCGCCCGTGATCAGGATGTAGGGAAATGATTTGTCGTCGCGCAGCTGCACGTTGAAGCGTGGCCGCAATTGCTTGATCAGGTTTGCCTCGAGCAGCAGCGCTTCGGTCTCGGTCGACGTCGAGACGATCTCGACCGTCACGGTGGCCGCGATCATGCGCAGGATGCGCGCCGGCTGGGGCGCGCTGACGCGAGCATAGGAGGCGAGGCGCTTGCGGACGTTTTTCGCCTTGCCGACGTAGAGCACGTCGCTGGCCGCATTCAGCATCCGGTAGACGCCGGGCGAGGTCGGCGCAAGGCGCACCGCGTTCTCGATCGCGGTGTGGCCGACGGCGAGCGGGCCCTCGGCGACAGCTCCGGCAGGCTCTTCCGGAACCTCGGGCAGGCGGGCTTCTTCGTCCTCCTCGGGGGCTGACGTCGCAGGATCGACGTCGGCGGCAAGATCGTTCGGTGGCAGATCTGGCTCGGAACCACGCGGCGGCTTCGCTGGCCCTGAGGTCTTGGGCGAAGTTTTGGGATTTTCAGTAGAATCGTGATCCATCAAACCGAATTTAGGCGCTGCCACGGCCCATCGCCAGCGCCCGCGGCGGGACGAATTCACGTCCGCGGAGGCGCAAGGGCAGGGCCGCCGGTAACACATCTTTAAGAATGATGAGCGGGCGGTAACCGCCCTTAACAAGCCTTTAACTTAAAACTCTCGATAAATCTGGTCGGAAGAAAATGGAATTCCGTAACCATGCGGGCCGCGAACCCCTGATATCGCGGCGCGCCAGTCGCGGTGAGTTGCGTGGAGTAACCAATGGACAGGTTGGTTTTGGGCGCAGTGGCGTTGCTCGCCGCGCTGTGGGCGCCGTCGGCCCAGGCGGCCGACTTCAATTACAGGTCGTCGTACCCTACCGTCACCCAGCCGCTGGACGGCTATAGCTGGCTTGGCCCCTATCTCGGCGGCAATATCGGTTACGCTTGGGGTTCGGTCGACAACAACCCGACCAAGCCGTCAGGTTTCGTCGGCGGGGTCCAGGCCGGCTACAACTGGCAGCCTGCGCCATCATGGGTGTTCGGCGTCGAAGGTGACCTCCAGGCGACCGGCGCCGATGACACGTTTGCGCCTTGGAAATTCTCAAATCCCTGGTTCGGAACCGTGCGCGGCCGCGCCGGCTACGCCTTCAACAACATCCTGTTCTACGGCACCGCGGGCCTCGCCTTCGGCGAGTTGCGCGGCTTGACGTTCGGCAGCTTTTCGGACTCCCACACCAATGCGGGCTGGACCGCGGGCGTCGGCGCCGAGTTCGGGCTCGGCCAGTTCGGCTTCGCCCAGCACTGGAGCGCTAAAATCGAGTATCTCTATGTCGATCTAAACGACAGCCAGTTCGTCGTCACCGGCGTGCAAAACGGTTACCGGTTCGGCGTGCTGCGCGCCGGCGTGAACTATCATTTCTGATAGCAACAAGAAAATATCGGACCACAGCCTTCCGGCCGCTCGTTCAGCGGCCGGAATTTTTTTGGCACAACGCCTTACGTTGAAACCACGAGGTTGACCGCCTTGGGACCTTTGCCCTTCTTGTCCGGCTCAACCTCGAACGTAATACGCTGGCCTTCCGTCAGATCCTTCAATCCCGCCCGCTCGACTGCCGTGATGTGCACGAACACGTCGCGACCGCCGTCGTCGGGCTTGATAAAGCCGTAGCCGCGTTCTCCATTGAAGAACTTGACCGTCCCAGTCATGGCCATCGGGAAACTCCTCCCCCGTACTGCTCCGCTGCTACGCGCATATCGCGTAGCGGCCGACCGGACATTCGCTGCCGGAAGCTTGGCCACCTTGAGCGGATCGGTTCACGTCCCGATCCGCCTGGATTTCTTTGAGGCCTTGGTCACTCCGCCGCAACCATTCGCGGAAGCGGAACGTAAAGCCAGTCCTACGCTCCCAAGCATAATACGGTTCCCCGTAAATTGACTACGGCTTTTCAATAGCCACAGCCTATGCTCTGGGCATCTCCAGCTTGAAGCGGCCGGCGCCGCCCTGGCCGAGCGGCTTTTCAAGTTCGGGCAGGATCGCCTTGAGCTCGCCTTGAAGCGTCCATGGCGGGTTGACGATGAGAATACCGGCAGAGGCCAGCGCAGCACCCGCGGTCTGCGGCCCGACGCTGAACTCCAGCCGCAGGCATTTTCCGCCGCCTGTGGTTGTGTGGCCGATTGCTGCCACGCGTTGCGCGAGGGCGTCGGCGGCGCGCCGGCTCTTGGCCGGATACCACAGGAGATAGCTGCCGGTCGGCCATTTTGCGAAAGCAGCCTCAAAGCCCGTAGCCATTCGTTCGAACTCGTCCCTCGCCTCGAACGGCGGATCGACCAGCACGAGGCCGCGCCGTTCGTTCGGCGGCACGAAGGCCGGCAACGCCATCCAGCCGTCGAGATCGACGACACGGGCCTGGGTGTCGCGACGCAAGCCGTCGATCAGGTGCTTGCGCGCGTCCGGCTCGACCTCGCAGGCGGTCAGGCGATCCTGCGGCCGCAGCAACGCGCGCGCGATCAGCGGCGAGCCCGGATAGGCGGTCAACGCGCCTTGCGGATTGAAGGCGCGGACGACGTCGAGATAGGGTTTTAGCAGCGACAATGTCTTTTCCGAAAAGCGCGCCTGCATGATCCGCGCGATGCCGGTTAGCCACTCGCCGCCGCGGCGCGCTTCTTCACCGGTGAGATCGTAGCGGCCGGCCCCGGCATGGGTGTCGAGGACGCGGAATGCAGCCGGCTTCTCGTGCAGATAGAGCAGGATGCGCACCAGCACGATGTGCTTGATGACGTCGGCAAAGCCGCCGGCATGAAAGGCGTGACGGTAGTTCATGCGCGAGGGTTACCACGTTATTGCGAGCCAACGGGTCGCACGAACGTGCGCCCGATGACAAGCTCTGCGAAACAATCCATCGAGCGGCAAGTAAGACCGGATTGCTTCGTCTCTTGCGCTCCCTCGCAATGACGGCGGAGAGACCTACCCGCCCCGGATCGGTGGCATCGTCACCTGGTCACGTCGGCAGGCGCGGCCGTCGAGCTCCTCGCAGGCGCGGAACTGCAGGTCCTTGCTCATGCAGATGCGCACTTCGGAAAGCCGCGTCCGGTTGCAGGTCACCGAGATCGCGGCGTTCGAGAGCCCGGGATTGGCCTTGATGAAGGCGTCCTCGACCTCGGCGGGCGCAACCGTCTTGGCGTCCGACAATCGCAGGAAATCCTCAGGGATTTTCACCGCCGCACGCGCTTTGCGGATGGTCTCGAAATAGGCCCGCTCGGAAAGTCCCGAGCAGGTGCCGTGCTTGTCCCATTCGTTGAAGATCAGTCCCGGCGCCGGCATCAGATCGAGCATCGAGGTCATGATGTTGCGCTCGAGCCGCGGTGACGGCCGTTGGCAATATTCGGGAAAGCCGTGCTCGTATTGCGGCCACAGGCCGTGGACCACGAAGGAAAACGGCCGGCCGCCGCATTGGGCCTGCGAACGCCCGCTATTGCCCCGCTCGGCCGCCTCCTCGCAGAACGAGGGCGACCACGACAACGACAGCACATAGAAATCGAACTCGCCGGGGATATTTTGCCGGCCGTCCTGGGCGAAAGCGCTCCCCGCGGACGCGAGCCCAGCGAAGACTAGCAGGCTCAAGAAGATCAGGAACCGCGCGATCGAATCTAAACGGGAATGCGAACCCAAACCGGAATGCGAATCTAAAGGGGAATGAAACATGACGCCGCCCTCTCAACCAGACTGTACCGGAAGCCTAGCAGGCGTATGGAACATTTCAAGAACAAAATGGGATCAGCCCGGCGAAAACGGCAATCGTCCGGCTGGATTGTGGTTTAGGGACGGGCGGCCCTGCAGTCCGGATTGTAGGCCCAGTTGCGGTCAAGCCCGGTCACGCACCACTGGACGCCCTGGTCGTAGCCGGCGAAGCCGCCGTCTTCGATGATCGAATAGTACAGGCTGCGCGCCTTGCCGTCGCTCAACATGACGCTTCCGGCGCAGTAGCGGCGCGGGATGTTGTCCGACTGCCAGGGCCGGAACGCGATTTCGTGGATGCCGCTAAAGCCGGTGATCTTGAGCTGCGAATTCCAGTAGGTGCTTTCCTTTTCCCAGAATTGGTTGGTGATCATCCCCATTGCCTTTTCGCAAGGGGCGACCCGCCCGTCATAACTTGGGCCGAACAGCCCGAAATTCAATTCCAGCGGGTTGGCGGCGGAAGCCGGCTGGCCGAACGCCAACAGGCCGCATACGGCGCCGAAGGCGGCTGCCAAAGCTGGTCTTTTCACGGCCGAAGCGACGTCGCGCATATGCAATCCGAGGGCTGGTGGCACGTGATGACCGTGCCGTGAAGCCGCGACGCGGTCAAGTGCAGCGCGGCAACACTTGGAGTTAAGTCCGCGACCGGCGCGCAGGCGGCCTTTTTTTGGCGCCGGATGGGCCCTAAGATGCCGGTGAAAATGGGAGTCGGCGAATGCGAACGATAGCGGCTTTGAGCCTGGTTGCCACAAGCCTGGTTGCCGTGTGCGGGATACAGGCCTCGCCGGCGCGGGCCGATTGGGTGCCGCCCTTCAAGGGCAACGACACCGGCGGCATCATCGCCTATGAGCTGGCGACCACGGTCGACGCCCGCCAGCTCGCGGTCGATCACTGCGCACGCTACGGCAAGGTGGTGAAATTCCTTGCCGCCGAGCCGCACTATGGCGGCTATGTGTCGTTTGCCTGCCGCTGGGTGCCGTATGGCGCCAACGAACGGCCGCTGCGCACGCTCTACTGAACTCACCCTCCACCTGAAGGAAATGGCGAGACAGGAGCGCGCAACATGACGCGGCAACTTCGCCCATTGCGGCTGTTGTTCTGCCTGGCGCTTTGGCTGGGGTGCTGCCTGCTGCCGGCGCGCGCCGACGATCTGCCGGTCCGCAAGGCGGGGCTGTGGGAAATGAAGATCCTCAAGACCGGCGCTGGCCTGCCGGACATGACAATGCAGCATTGTACCAACGAGGCCATTGACAAGGACATGAGCAATACGGTCTCGCCGATGGCCAAGCAGGTTTGCTCCAAGCAGGACGTCCAGAAGACGGCCACGGGTTTCGTCGCCGATTCGGTTTGTACCGTCTCCGGCGTATCGATGACATCGCACTCGGAAATCGTCGGCGATTTCAATTCCGGCTATACCGTCAAGACCACGGCGCATATTCAGCGCGGCGATAAGCCTGTGGATACCGTCACCACGATCGAGGCGAAGTGGCTGGGCGCGTGCAAGGCGGACCAGAAGCCCGGCGACATCGTGATGCCCGGCGGCTTCAAGCTCAACGTCAAGGACGCCGAAAAGCTGAAAGGGCTTTTGCCGGCGAAATAGATACCCGTCACCTCATCACAAGCTGTTGATGGGGTATCGCTGTGCTCAACCCATCCGAGGCGGCTCCCCGCGAAGAGCGGGGCGACGGAGAGCTCACACCGGGATCCGCACCGTCGCGCGCAGGCCGCCCATCGGGCTGTCGCCGAGCATGATATCGCCGCCATGCGAGCGCGCGATGTCGCGGGCGATCGCAAGTCCGAGGCCGGTGCCGCCCTCGTCCTGGTTGCGGGCGCCATCCAGCCGCAGGAACGGCTTGAATACTTCCTCGCGCATGTTGGCGGGAATGCCCGGTCCGTCGTCATCGACCGTTACGGTCAGATAGCGGTGATCGCGGTGGCCGGCGATCGAGATGGTGTTGGCGTGCCGCGCGGCATTGGAAACAAGGTTGCCGAGGCAGCGCTTGAACGACGCCGGCTTGACGGTGACCACCGGCAGCCCATGGAACGACACGGTCGCCGCATGGCCGTTGCGCTCGGCGTCGCTGCGCATCTCCTCCAGCGCCATCGCCATGTCGGTCGGCTGAGCCTGTTCGCCGCTGTCGCCGCGCGCAAACGCGAGATAATCCTCCAGCATTCCCGACATCTCGTCGACATCCTTGCGCATGCCGTCGACTTCGGGACTGTCGCCGATCAGCTCCAGCTCCAGCTTGAAACGGGTGAGGATGGTGCGCAAATCGTGCGAGACGCCGGCCAGCATCGCGGTGCGTTGCTCGATCGAACGCTCGATGCGCGATTTCATCTCTAAAAAGGCCTGCGCGGCGCGGCGTACTTCCCGCGCGCCTCTCGGGCGAAAGTTCGGCGCCTCGCGGCCCTTGCCGAAGCTTTCGGCGGCATCCGCCAGCCGCAGGATCGGCCTGATCT
>VAZV01000113.1 GCA_005884765.1 Alphaproteobacteria bacterium | reverse complement strand
CTGGCATGGCGCGGTCGACCAGGGCAAGTTGCCCACCCAGGACAAGACGGTCGACACCGCAGGTCTTGGCGCGGTCGGTGGCTATGCCGGTCTGGCGCAGTACACCTCGCTCGGCGGAACCCTGACGGTATTTGCCCTGCCGAACGAATAGGCGTGGCACCAAAGTGACGATAGGTCGGCGCGCAGCGGAACAGCGGCGCGCCGATCTTGTTTCATCTTGGTTCAACACCGTATCGGGATGGCTGACCGTGAATGTCTGGAAATTCGTGCTCATCGTTCTGGCGGGCGCCCTTGCCGGCGGAGCCGCGTACGCGGGCGGACCGGGCGATCCGGCGGTCGCGTCATCTGACAATGGCAAGTATGCGGACAAGGACGGCAATCCGACCTACAAGATAAGTGGGGAGGGGGTGGTCGACTGGTACACGTTCTCCGGCTTTCGCCGCTATCATTCGGACTGCCATGTGTGTCATGGGCCGAATGGCGACGGATCAAGCTTAGCGCCGGCATTGGCGAATTCATTGAAGACGATGAGCTACGCCGACTTCGCCAATGTCGTCACCAACGGCCGCCAAAACGTCAACGCCGCCAACGACAAGGTCATGCCGGCATTTGGCACCAACGCCAACGTGATGTGCTACCTCGACGACATCTACGTCTACCTGCGCGCGCGGGCCAACAATGCCATTCCGGGCGGCCGTCCGCCCAGTCACGAGGACAAGCCGGAGGCCGCCAAGCAGGCCGACGCCAGTTGCATGGGCACCAAATGACCTCAGGGCGCAGCACAAAGCCGGCGGCGACGCCGCATCAGGTCCTGCACCCTGTCCTGGCGCTCGCATCGTTGGCTGGGCTCCTGGCGTGCGGGCTGGCCGCCGCGTGGCCACTTGGGGCGCGCGCGCAGGGCACCGATTCCGGGTCGCTCGAGCTCGTCGACCCCGACGTGTTCCGGGCCTGCGGCGATCCGCGCAACATGCCGTTCTCCAACGACAAGGGCGAGGGCTTTGAAAACAAGCTCGCCGAGCTGTTTGCCGCCAAGCTCGGCAAGAAGCTGAGCTATACCTATTTCCCGCAGGCGACCGGCTTTGTCCGGATGACGCTGGGCTCCTACCGTTGCGACGTGATCATCGGATTCCCCCTTGGCGACGACCAGGCGCAGGCCACGATCCCGTACTACCGGACGACTTATGCGCTGGTGACCAAGCGCGGGAGCGGACTTGAGGATGTCACCGCCATCGACGATCCAAAACTCAAGGACAAGCGCATCGGCGTTGTCGCAAGGACGCCCCCCAACACGTACATGGCGGTGAACGGGCTCTTGGCGCATGCCAAATCCTACCCGCTGTTCGTCGATACCCGCACCGATTCATCGGCCCAGGCCATGATCGACGATCTTACCCGGGGCGATATCGATTGCGGCATATTGTGGGGGCCCATGGCGGGCTACTATGCGGGGCGGGCCAATCCACCCTTGGTGGTGGTCCCGCTGGTCAAGGAAAAGGCAGGCGCGCAGATGACCTATCGGATCGGCATGGGCGTGCGTCAGTCGGATCAGGAATGGAAACGCACGCTCAGCCGGCTGATCAAGGAAAACCAGGCCGAGATCAACAGGCTGTTGATCAGTTACAACATTCCAATCCTTGACGAGACCGATAAGCCGATCACCGCCGAGACGCTGTCCAGGCAGCCATGACCAGCGTGCCATGACCAAGACCGCCGTTTGCCTCGCGCTTGCGGTGATAGCGTTGGCCTTGCAGGCCCGAGCGGCTGAAATATCGGAGCCGGAGGGCTATC
The DNA here is from genome assembly GCA_005884765.1 of Alphaproteobacteria bacterium. Classification (GTDB taxonomy): domain Bacteria; phylum Pseudomonadota; class Alphaproteobacteria; order Rhizobiales; family Xanthobacteraceae; genus Bradyrhizobium. The sequence goes on along the minus strand of VAZV01000113.1, from coordinate 3,837 downwards.
GTCTCGAGGATTATCGCGCGCCCACGCCCGCTACCTTGCGTGGCGCCAGGGTCATCGGGACCGACGAGGCAGAACAGATTTGGCGCGGCCGATCAGCGTCCTTTGTCGACGTGTTGCCGCGGCCGCCACGGCCGCGGAATTTGCCCGAAGGTACTCTTTGGCGCGACAAGCCGCGTCCCAATATCCCGGGCAGCATTTGGCTGCCCGATACCGGGTACGGCGAACTCGCGCCCGGCATGGCCGACTATTTCGCGAGGGGCCTTGCGAAAGCGACCCATGGCGATCGCGCCAGGCAGGTCGTTGTTTATTGCCTGACCGATTGCTGGATGTCCTGGAATGCCGCCAAGCGCGCGCTCGCGCTCGGCTATTCCGATGTCGCGTGGTACCCCGAAGGGACCAATGGCTGGTCGGCCTTCGGCCTGCCACTGGATGATGCGACGCCGGAACCACGCCCGGGCGACTAAACCAATCAGTCCCTTGGCGGTCCGGAAATCGCTATTTGCCAGACGAATCGGCGTTCAAGGCGTCCTGGATCGCCCTTCCCAACTCGAACAATCGCTTTTCGATCAAGACCGGTACGTCGCATACATAGGAGATCGATTTCCGCCGGTCCTCAAAGATACGCGTCTGCCATGCGAGCTCGTTCGCAAGCTGCTCGCTTTGCGCTTGATCGGCCGTCGCCTTTTCCTGCGCCTTGTCCTGCGCTTCCCGCAGTTTCTGGGCTTCCTCGCGGATGCCCTCGGCCATTGCCTTCTGTTTGTGGGAAAAGCGCTCGATCCCGTTCATTACCTGATCGCGCTGGCTGTTGAGCGTCGTATACAGCGCGGCGAACAGCGTCTTCGCCTTCTCCTGCCGTTCCGCGTCGGTTCCAACCACATAGTCGGCGATCAGTTTCCGCGCGTCCTCCATCGGCGTGCGACGGGCGGCGAGCCGCGAAACCAGCTCGGCTTCCGTCGCATCGATGGGTTTGGTGTCGGTTGTATCGATCGGGGGACCCGCCCAGACGCTCGCGATCGAAATCCCGGGCACCTTTAATTGCTGGCACGGCCAGTCCGGGTAGCGCGGGTCCGCGGCAAGAGCCGATTCTACCCAGCACGCGGCCGTCGCGGCCACGATGCAGAAACCAAGTTTGCGCGCCGAAGCAGCTAGATCCACGTCGCGCCTCCCTTTGGATCGGCCGCCTCTGCCTTCGAACAACGTTAGGCCGGCCCACTTACGGCAAATATATTTGATATTCCTCAGCTTTGAAGGCCTTTTGGACGGCCCGGTTCAAATTCCAGAACAGCCTCGATCCATTTGGCGGTCTGGAGCAGCCGATGGTCGCTCCGATAGGGCGCAACGATCTGAAGCCCGAGCGGCAGGCTGCCCTTGCCGAACCCAACCGGAAGCGTCACCGCGGGTACGCCAAGCAAGGTCCATGGCGCACAATATTCGGCATCGCCGGTGTAGTGCAGGCCGAGCGGCGCCTCGCCGAACGCGGGCAATGTCAGGATCGCATCGTAGCCGGATATTTCAGCACCGAGCGCGCTGCGCCACTGCTCCTGTAGCGCCTTTGCCGCAAGGTAGTCGGTAGCCGGGACCAGCTTGCCGCTTTCCACCAGCGATTTGAGATGATCGCTGCTGCGGTCGGGGTAACGCGCGACGAGATCGGTGAAGATCACGGCGGCTTCGCTGGCGAGAATGGCGTTGATCGCCTTCCAGTTGGTGTGATCGAGCTCGGATAATTCGAGCTCTTCCAAAACCGCGCCGGCATCGCGCAGCTTTCCGGTAGCGGCCTCAAACGCCTTTTGCTGCTCGGGTTCCGCGCGCGACCATTTCTCGAAACGCACGATGCCGAGACGCGGCGCCTTAAGGGGGTCCAGGCCTTTGTCGACGTCGACATGAAAGCCCGGAAGTGGCCGGCCATGCGGGTCGCGATCGCTTGAGCCAGCGAGCAACGAGAGCGCCAGTGCGACATCGTCGACGCATCGGGCAAAGAATCCGACGTGATCGAGCGAGGGGCTCAAGGGATGCACGCCGATCCGCGGGATTGCGCCGAAGCTGGGCTTGAGGCCGACGACGCCGTTGAACGCCGCCGGCCGGATCACCGAGCCAAGCGTCTGCGTGCCGAGCGCCAGCGGTACGATCCCGGCGGCGACGGCCGCAGCGGACCCCGATGACGATCCGCCCGGCGTATGGTTGACGTTCCAGGGATTGACCGTTGGCCCCGGATGTCGCCAGGCGAATTCGGTCGATACCGTCTTGCCGAAGATCGTGGCGCCCAGATTGCGCAGTCGTTCGACGACCCAGGCGTCGGCATCCGGAACGTAGTCCTTGTAGACCGGCGAGCCGTTCGTGGTCGGCATGTCGGAGGTTGCGATGATATCCTTGATCGCTACCGGAATGCCCGACAACGGGCCCGGCCGCCGCGCGGTATCGACAGGAAGATATTCGAACGCCTTAAGCAGCGGCTCGATGGCCTTTGCTCTCTCCAGGCACGCCGCGGCGTATCGATCGGCCGCCGCCTCGTGACCGCGGAACAGGCGCAGGAGTTCGAGCATCCCGGCATCGGATGTGGATGCGCCGCGCTCGGTTGTCGGGTCGGTCATGTCGGCATGTTCCCGAGCAGTTTGGTGTCCGACGATAGAAGCTGAGATGGGCCCCGCCTAGAGCGGAAAGGACATATCGGCTTAGCGCTGCGCGCGCTTTATTTCATGGCGAGCGCCGGTTCGATGAATTTCTTCACCACGAAGGCATTGTAGTCCGGCTGCGCCGCTAGATTGCCGAGCGCAATCTGGGTATCCATCGACACTTTCAGCGCATCTGCGGTGATATCCACGCTCGGCGGGTAGACGCCATCGGCGAGCATGCGCTTGACGGCGGCCTCCACCACGGCCGGATCGAGGTTCGGAAATTCCTTCTTGGCGATCTCCACGGTGCGCGCTTCGTTCTTGGCCATGAAGCGCATCGCCATTTCCATGCCGTTCACCACGCGCTGGGCGGTATCGGGATCGACGTCGTTGCGCGCGGTCACGGCCGAGAAAGCGTAGGCGCCATAGAACTTCGGAAATCCGAGGACGACCTTCATGCCTTTGGCGACGGCTTGATCGAGGCCGGGCTCGTACATCACGGCGACGTCGGCCTGTTTGGCCACGAAAGGTCCGGGCTCGCTGCCGATCGCGACCTGAATCATCTCGACGTCGGTCTTGGCATCCATGCCGTTTTCCTTGAGCAGCTTCATGAACAGCGACGTGCTGGTGGTCGGCATCAGTCCGGTCACGACCTTCTGGCCCCTGATGTCCTTGATGCCGGCGAACTTGAAGTCGGGTGCGGTCGCGATCCATACCGCCGCCCCGTTCACGACATTGGCGATGATGTCGACCGGTGCACCCTTGGAAGCCGCGATCGCTGTCCATTCGGGTCCATGGATCGAGAACTGCGCACTACCGGAAATGACGGCGGAAAGCGCGACGGTCGGCGCGCCGGCGGTCTCCTTGGTGAGGTCGAGACCTTGCTGGCTGAAGAAGCCTTCGTCGATCGCGACGTACAGCGGCAGATACAACATCGATTGGAACGCTTGCGACAGTGTGACCTTTTTGCCTTCGGCGAGCGCCGGCGTGACAAGCAGGACCGAGATTAGCGCGGCGCGGGCAATGCGCGTAGACAACGACATCTGACGTCTCCGTATGTGCGACATTTCCAGACCTGGATTTCTAGACTTGCACCTGGTGGGCGGTGTTCGATTGTTTCCAGGGCAGGCTTGTCCGCTCGATCATGTCGATGACGTAGTAAAGGACGAACCCCATGATCATCAGCGTGAATAATCCGACCCAGACCGTATTGAGGTCGTACAGGCTG
>VAZV01000112.1 GCA_005884765.1 Alphaproteobacteria bacterium | reverse complement strand
GCCGGCCGGCAATTGCTGGGAAAATTGAGCGGGCTGCGCTCGGAGCTGACGGCGACCGCACTCGAAGGCATCAACCCTGCCGATGCGCATCGCCTGCTCGCCCAGCTCGAAACGGTCAAGGAAAACGTGCGCAACGCCATTCAAAAGACGCCGGCGGAGCCGCCGAAGAAAGAGCAGCGTTATGGCTGATCCGGTACTGAAATTTCCGCCTGAACAAAAGACAAGTCCACAGGCCAAGCCGCGGATCAAGATCGCCGCGGAGCCGCGGCGGCGCTTGATGGCCGGCATGCGGCGCTATCGCCGCTTTCTGCTGCTCGTGGTGCTGCCGATCGCCGCCGTCATCGCCGGATTGGCGTTCTATCTCAATGGTGGCCGCTACGTGACCACCGACGACGCCTATGTCGGCGCGCAGAAGGTTCTGATCACGCCGGACATTTCCGGCAAGGTCGACAAGGTCGTGGTCAAGGAAGGCCAGCATGTCAACGAAGGCGACGTGCTGTTTACGATCGACCCGGAGCCGTTCCGCCTCGCGGTCGACCAGGCCAAGGCACAGCTCGAGCAGGCCAAGACCACCTATGACAATCTCATCGCCAACGTCAAAATCTACGGCCAGATGCTCGACCTGGCGCAGCAGGGCGTCGACTTGAAGCAGCGCGACGTCGATCGCAAACAGGCGCTGGTCAAGAACAATGTCGGCTCCCAACTCGACCTCGACAATTCGGCCACCAGCCTGGTCACCGCCGGCGCGCAAGCGCAATTCGTCAGGCAGCAGCTTTCCAATGCGAAAGGCCAGTTGCTCGGCAATCCCGACTTGCCGCTGGAGCAATTTCCGCCCTACGCCCAGGCCAAGGCGGCTCTCGCCATGGCGCAGCGCAATCTCGATCACACCGTGATGCGCGCGCCGATGGCTGGCGTCGCAACCCAGGTCGATCAGATTCAGCTCGGTCGCTTCATCGCCGCCGGCACGCCGGTGTTTTCCGTCATCGACGTGGCAAACCCGTGGGTCGACGCCAATCCGAAAGAATCCGATTTCACTTATGTCGCGATCGGCCAGCCGGTCACGCTCGACGTCGATGCCTTCCCCAACCACGTGTTCAAGGGCTATGTCGGCTCGCTCTCGCCCGGCACCGGCGCGCAGTTTGCGATCCTGCCGCCGCAGAACGCCACCGGTAACTTCGTCAAGGTGGTGCAGCGCGTGCCGGTGCGGATCTATTTCGACAAGAATGACAAGTTCGTCGGCAAGCTGAAGGCCGGCATGAGCGTTTATGCCACCATCGACACCGGCCATCGCCGCTCGCTTGCCGCGCTGCTCGGCTTGTCGCCGGCGGCCGCAAACCAGGACTGACGGTCGTGGCCGGTCCGGCATCGGTTCCCTTGGCTCCCGGCCTGCGCCGGAACATGGTGACGATCTGCGCCATGACCGCGACCATCATGCAGGCGCTCGACACCACGATCGCCAATGTCGCGCTGCCGTATATGCAGGGCACCCTGTCGGCGTCGCAGGACCAGATCAATTGGGTCTTGACCTCCTACATCGTCGCGGCCGCGATCATGACCGCGCCGGTGGGCTGGATCGCCAACCGTTTCGGGCGCAAGCGGATCTTCATCCTGTGCTCAGGCGGCTTCACCATTGCTTCGGTGCTGTGCGGGCTCGCCCAGGACATCGACCAGATGGTGCTGTTCCGCCTGCTGCAGGGCGTGTTCGGCGCGGCGCTGGTGCCGCTGTCGCAAGCGGTCATGCTCGATTCCTACGCGCTGCATGAGCGGGCGAAAGCGATGTCGATCTGGGGCATGGGCGTGATGATGGGCCCGATCATGGGACCTTCGCTCGGCGCCTGGCTGACCGAGACCTATTCCTGGCACTGGGTGTTCTTCGTCAATTTGCCGTTCGGCTTCTTCACCGTGCTCGGCCTGATGGTGTTCATGGACGAGACCCGGAAGGACCTCAATTTGCGTTTCGACTGGTTCGGCTTCGCGGCGCTCGCGGTCGCCATCGGCTCGCTGCAGCTCGCGCTCGACCGTGGCGAACAGCTCGGCTGGCTGGAATCCAACGAGATCGTTGCGGAATTCATCATATCCGCCGTCGGCTTCTATTATTTCTTCGCGCATTCGTTCACGACCGCAAAGCCGTTCATCCAGTTTGCGCTGTTCAAGGACAAGAATTTCGTCACCGGCTGCATCTTCATGGCCGTCATGGGTCTCGTGCTGTACTCGACCATGGCGCTGGCCTCGCCCTATTTGCAAAACGTGATCGGCTACCCGATCATCACCGCGGGCGTGCTGCTCGCGAGCCGCGGCTGCGGCACTTTCGTCGCTATGATGCTGGTCGGTCGCCTGATGCGCTATATCGAGGCACGCACGCTGATCGTCTCCGGCCTTGGCCTGACCGCGTTGTCGCTGTTCTACATGACCGGCTGGACCGATCAGACCGGGGTGCCTGAGATCGTCAGCTGGAGCATTATCCAGGGTTTCGGCTTTGGCCTGGTGTTCGTGCCGCTCTCCACGGTGGCGTTCCTCACCCTCCCCAACCAGTTGCGCACCGACGGCACCTCGATGCTGACCTTGATGCGCAATGTCGCGAGCTCGATCGGCATTTCCGTGGTCATCGCGCAACTGACGGAGGGATCGCGCCGCGTCTATGCGGTCCTCTCCGAGCACATCAATCCGTTCAACCATGCGATGCAGATGCCCGACGTGACCGGCATCATCAACATGAACACCGACCAGGGCCGCGCCATGGCGGATGTGATGGTCGCTCTGCAGGCGCAGATCATCGCGTTCTCGCAGGATTACCAATTGGTGATGCTGTTTATCCTGGTCTCGATTCCGCTGGCGATCATGATCGGCTCGACCAAGGCCGCGCTGCGCAAGCAGGCGGCGGGACCCGAGCACGCGGTGATGGAATAGCGTAGCCGTTACTCTTAACCTCTCCCCGTTCTTTACGGGGAGAGGTCGAAGCTGAAGCGCAGCGAAGGCTTCGGGTGAGGGGCGAGGCACTCTGGCAGACGCAGTCTTCCGACATGTACGAGCCTGTCAGACTTGTTGCCTCGCCCCTCACCCGGATCGCAAACGCGATCCGACCTCTCCCCATAAAGAACGGGGAGAGGTTAAGCAGCTCACACGTCGAAGAACACCGTCTCGTTGTCGCCCTGCAGGTGCACGTCGAAATGATAGACGTTCGCCGCACCTTGCTTGCGCGTTGCGATCAATGTGGTGCGCCGGTCGGCGGGCACCAGCGCCAGCACGGGATCGGCCGCGTTCGCCGTCTCGCCGTCGAAATAGATCCGGGTATAGAGATGCAGCAGCATGCCGCGCGCGTAGACCGCGAGCACGATATGCGGTGCCTGCGGCTTGCCGTCGGGATCGGCGACCTGCCCCGGCTTGATGGTGTCGAACCAATAGGCGCCATGGGCGTCGGTGCCGCAGCGGCCAAAGCCACGGAACGTCGAATTGGGCAGGGCGCGCTTGTCCTGCGGATCGGCAAAGCGGCCCTGCGCATCGGCCTGCCATATCTCGAGCATGCAATCCGGCACCGGCTGGCCGTCGCCGTCGAACACCCTCCCCCCGACCCTGATGCGATCGCCTGACGTATCGGGGGTCACGAGGTTGTTGGAGAAAGCATCGTTCCAGGCATATTTGCCTGAGGGCGTGAGCCCGTAGGCGAAGTACGGACCGACCGTCTGCGAGGGCGTGACCCCTTTGGTCGCTTCTTTGCTCGCGTCTTGCACTATTTGGTCTCCATCGGCGTGGCATTGCGCCCACGCAGCACGATGTCAAAGCGATAGCACAGCGCCCATTCCGGCTTGGTGTTTTCCAGGTCGAAGGAGGAAATCATCCGCAGCCTTGCCTTCTCGTCGGTCACCGAATTGAAGATCGGATCGAAGGCAAACAGCGGATCGCCCGGAAAATACATCTGCGTCACCAGCCGCGAGACAAAGGAATGGCCGAACACCGAGAAATGGATGTGCGCCGGCCGCCAGGCGTTGTGGTGGTTGCCCCAGGGATAGGCGCCAGGCTTGATGGTGACGAATTTGTAGTATCCCTCGCTGTCCGACTGCGCGCGGCCAGCGCCGGTGAAATTCGGATCGAGCGGCGCCGGATGCTGGTCGACGACGTGGATATAGCGGCCGCAGGCATTGGCCTGCCAGATTTCGAGGAGCGTGTTCGGCACGCCGCGGCCGTCTTCATCGAGCACATGCCCGTGCACGATGATGCGCTCGCCGAGCGGCTCGCCGCCGTGCTGGGTGGTGAGATCGCTGTCATTTGCGCGCACCGTCTCGTGCCCGTAGACCGGTCCGGTCAGTTCCGACAGCGTGTGGCGCATCGGGATCAGCGGCTTTTGCGGCGAACGCTTGATGGTGCTGCGATACGCCGGCGACAGCCGCGCCGGATGCGCCGCGTTGCTGGCCGTGGGATAGATAAGGGTCATCTTCAGGTCCTCCGAGACATCCCCGTCATTGCGAGGAGCGTCAGCGACGAAGCAATCCAGAGTTGATTTGCCGCGCTGTGGATTGCTTCGCTGCGCTCGCAATGACGGTCTGGGCAATCGTCAATTCAACCTCTCGATCGCCATGGCGACGCCCTGGCCGACGCCGACGCACATGGTGGCGAGCGCGCGCTTGCCACGATGCTTCTCCATGCCATGCACCGCCGTCAGCGCAAGCCGCGCGCCGCTCATGCCAAGCGGGTGACCGAGCGCGATCGCGCCGCCATGCGGATTGACGAAATCGGCATCTTCCTTGACGCTCAACTGTCGCAGGCAAGCGATACCCTGCGAAGCGAAGGCTTCATTGAGCTCGATCAAATCGAAATCGCTGATCTTGAGGCCCAGCCGTTCCATCAATTTGCGCGTCGCCGGCACCGGGCCGATGCCCATGATGCGCGGCGGCACGGCGGCCGACGCCAATCCGAGAATGCGCGCCCGCGGCGTCAGGCCGTGCTTCTTCACAGCCCGCTCGGACGCCAGGATCATCGCGGCAGCGCCGTCATTGACGCCGGAGGCATTGCCGGCCGTCACCGTGCCGGGATTGCGCACGATCGGCCTCAGCTTTGCCAAGCCCTCGAGCGTGGTTTCCGGGCGCGGATGCTCGTCCTTGTCGACGGTGATGGGCCCCGCCTTGCCGCCGGGCGCCGAGACCGGCGTGATCTCCTCGGCAAAATAGCCCGACGCGATCGCCGCTCCCGCGCGCTGCTGTGAGCGGATCGCGAACGCATCCTGGTCGGCGCGCGAGACCTGGAATTCCTCCGCGACGTTCTCGCCGGTCTCCGGCATCGCGTCGACGCCGTATTGCGCTTTCAGCACGGGGTTGATGAAGCGCCAGCCGATGGTGGTATCGAACATCTCGGCTGAGCGCGAAAACGCCTCGGCTGCCTTGCCCATGACGAACGGCGCCCGCGTCATCGATTCGACGCCGCCGGCAATCGCGAAATCGATCTCGCCGGCGCGGATCGCGCGGCCCGCCGCGCCGACGGCATCGAGGCCGGAAGCGCAGAGCCGGTTGAGCGTCTGGCCGGGAACCGTCTCCGGCAGGCCCGCCAACAACAGCGCCATCCGCGCTA
>VAZV01000209.1 GCA_005884765.1 Alphaproteobacteria bacterium | reverse complement strand
CGTTTTCGCGAGATCGCCGATTCGATCGGCGCCTATTTCATGGTCGATATGGCGCATTTCGCAGGCCTCGTCGCCGGTGGCGCGCATGCCTCGCCAGTGCCGCATGCCCATGTCACGACGACGACGACGCACAAATCGTTGCGCGGACCGCGCGGCGGGTTGATGCTGTGGAACGACGAGGCGCTGACCAAGAAGTTCAATTCGGCGATCTTCCCGGGGCTGCAGGGCGGACCGCTGATGCATGTGATCGCGGCGAAGGCGGTGGCGTTCGCCGAAGCGTTGCGTCCGGACTTCAAAATCTATGCGAGGAATGTGGTCGAGAATGCCAAGGCGCTTGCCGAAAGCCTGCGCGCCCAGGGCCTCGACATCGTCTCCGGCGGCACCGACAATCATCTGATGCTGGTCGACTTGCGGCCGAAGGGCCTAAAGGGCAACGTCTCGGAGAAGGCGTTGGTGCGGGCTGCGATCACCTGCAACAAGAACGGCATTCCCTTTGATCCCGAGACACCGTTCGTCACCTCGGGCTTGCGTCTCGGCACGCCGGCTGCGACCACACGCGGCTTCGGCGTCGCGGAATTCAAGCAGGTCGCCGGCCTGATCGCCGAAGTGCTCAGCGCCATCGCGCAGTCGAAAGACGGCAAGGCGCCGATGGTCGAAGCTGCGATCAAGGAACGGGTCAAGGCGCTCACCGACCGTTTTCCAATCTATCAGTGAGGGTTTGGCCGCATGCGCTGCCCGAGCTGCAACAGTCTCGATACCCAGGTAAAGGACTCCCGTCCGACCGAGGATTCCGCGGTGATTCGGCGGCGGCGGGTGTGTGTCGCCTGCAATTTCCGCTTCACCACGTTCGAGCGGGTGCAGTTGCGCGAACTCACGGTGATCAAGCGCAACGGCCGTCGGGTGCCGTTCGACCGCGACAAGCTGATGCGCTCGGTGCAGATCTCCTTGCGCAAGCGGGCGGTCGAGCCGGAGCGGGTCGAGAAGATGGTCTCGGCGATCGTGCGGGAACTTGAAAGCGGGGGCGAGGCCGAGATTTCGTCGGAGGCGATCGGCGAGATCGTGATGGAGCATCTGCGCCAGCTCGACGACGTCGCCTATGTCCGCTTTGCTTCCGTCTATCGTAATTTCCGCGAAGCCAAAGATTTCGAAGCCGTGCTCGGCGAACTCTCCGGCGACGACGACGCGCGGATCGCCCTGTTGCGCAAATGATCTTCCGCATCCTGGAAGATCAGCTCGCCCAAAAGTCCCGGGAAACGAAAGACGCGGACCGGCGCTTCATGCAGCTCGCGCTGACGCTCGGGCGGCGCGGGCAGGGCCGAACCTGGCCCAATCCGGCGGTCGGCGCGGTGGCGGTCAGGGACGGCGTCATTGTCGGCCGCGGCTGGACCCAACCGGGCGGCCGCCCGCACGCCGAGCCGGAAGCGCTGAGACGCGCCGGTGAGGCCGCGCAGGGCGCCACGCTCTATGTCACGCTGGAACCATGTTCGCATGTCGGCAAATCGCCGCCCTGCGCCGACGCGATCATTGCCGCAGGGATTACGCGCGTTGTGTCGGCGATCGAGGATCCCAATCCGGAAGTGGCCGGGCAGGGCCACGCCAAGCTGCGCGCCGCCGGCATCAAGGTTGATGTCGGGCTCGGCGCGGAGGAGGCGGCGCGTGATCACGCCGGCCATTTCCGGCGCGTCCGCGACAAGCGTCCGCATGTCATCTTGAAACTTGCGGTGTCGCCGGACGACAAGATTGCTGCGGCTGGCCACACGCCGGTCGCGATCACTGGCGAGGCCGCGCGCACGCGGGTGCATCTGTTGCGCGCACAATGCGATGCCATTCTGGTCGGGATCGGCACGGTTTTGGCCGACGATCCGACGTTGACCTGCCGCCTGCCAGGCATGGAGGCGCGCTCGCCGGTGCGCGTAGTGCTGGACCGGGCCTTGCGCATTCCCGGCATCTCGCGCCTGGTTCATTCCGCCCGCGAAACGCCGCTGTGGGTAGTGACGTCGGAGCTTGCGGAGGCAGCGGCGGCCATGAAGCTTGGCGCCGCCGGCGCGCAGGTGATCCGCGTCTCCACCACCACCTCGCCGCCGGGGCTGGATGTGTTGGCCGTGCTGCATGCGCTCGCGGTGCGAGGCATCACACGGCTGATGGTGGAAGGCGGCGCCCGCGTCGCCTCATCCTTTGTCACCGCCGGCCTCGCCGATGAAGTCTGGCTGTTGCGCGGGTCTGAAACAGTCGGCGCCGAAGGCGTGGCCGCGCTCGACGCATTGCAGCTCACGGCGATCACGCAGTCGCCGGGCTTTAAGGTTCGTGCTAGCGAAAGCCTCGGCAAGGATACTCTCACCGTCTACGAGCGCGTTTAATGTTCACCGGCATTGTCACCGATATCGGCGAGATCGTCAGGCTGACCCCGACGGCGCAGGGGCAGTTGCATCGCTTGCGCATTGCGTGCCGCTACGACCCCGCAACCATCGCCGACGGCGCCTCGATCGCCTGCAACGGCGTTTGCCTCACCGTCGTTGCCTCAGGCGTTAAGGGCGACAAAACCTGGCTCGATGTCGATGCCGCCGCCGAAACCCTTGGAATGACGACGGCGAAGCACTGGGCGGTTGGTACAAAACTCAATCTCGAGCGCCCACTGAAGATCGGCGATGAGCTTGGCGGGCATATCGTGGCGGGCCATGCTGACGGTATCGCCAGCATTGTCAGGCGCGACGATCTGCCCGATATGGCGCGGTTCGAGCTCAGTACCGTGCGTGAACTGGCGCGCTTCATCGCGCCCAAGGGCTCGGTGACGCTGGATGGTGTCTCGCTAACGGTAAACACGGTCCAGGATGTCACGTTTTCGGTGCTGATCATCCCGCACACGCTCAATGTGACGACGCTCTCCGGCTGGCGGGCCGGTAGCGAAGTCAACATCGAGGTCGATCTGATGGCGCGCTATGCCGCGCGGCTGACGGAAATGAAGTAGGCGATCGCGGTAATTCGTCATACGCGGGCTTGCCGTCTTCGCTAAGGCTTCGGCCGGCCGTAGACTCTGAGCCCGCCGTAGCCTAATTGGGCGTAGGCGGGACCCGCGTATCCATCCTCTTAAGGAGATGGATTGCCGGATCAAGTCTGGCGATGACGACTTTCTTGGATGATAAAACGATGGTTGACGCGCGGCGCGCTCCGTTAAAGGATGACACCGATATTTCAGGCGCACGCGCTCTGATCGTCGAGGCGCGCTTTTATGACGATATTCAGGACGCGCTTCTGGAAGGTGCGCTCGCGGAACTCAAGGCCGCGGGCCTCGCATACGACGTGATCACGGTGCCTGGCTCGCTGGAGGTCCCCGCCGCGATTGCGATCGCGCTCGATGCCGCCGAGAAAAACGGAAAACCTTATGACGCTGCAATTGCGCTAGGATGCGTCATCCGCGGCGACACCATCCATTTCGAGATCGTGTCGATGGAATCCTCGCGCGCGCTGATGGACCTTGCGGTGGCACGGAAATTTCCGCTTGGCAACGGCATCATCACCGTCGACACCGAGGTGCAGGCCTGGGAGCGGGCGCGCGCCAGCGAGCTCAACAAGGGCGGCGATGCGGCCCGCGCCGCGCTCGCCATGCTGCGGATCAAGCGCCGATTGGCAAAGGCTTGATGATGGCCGAGGGCAAGAAAAAAATCGTCAAGGGTGCGGACCGGAAAGCCAACCGGCGCGGCGCGGCGCGGCTCGCCGCCGTTCAAGCGCTCTACCAAATGGACATCGCGGGCGCCGGGATCAACGACATCTTTGCCGAGTTCGAAAGCCATTGGCTCGGCGGCGAGGTCGAAGGCGACAAATATTTGCCGGCGGAAGCGGCGTTCTTCCGCGACGTCGTCTCCGGCGTGGTGCGCGACCAGGCCAAACTCGATCCAATGATCGATGACGCGCTGTCGAAGGGCTGGCCGCTGCAGCGGATCGACGCGATCCTGCGCGCAGTATTGCGCGCGGGTTCCTACGAACTCGAGCATCGCAAGGATGTGCCGGGCCGCGTCGTGGTCTCGGAATATGTCGACGTCGCTCACGCCTTTGTCGAGGCCGATGAGACGGGCATGGTGAACGCGGTGTTGGATCAGATCGCGCGGCAGTTTCGTGGCGATGAGTTTCCCCATGGCTAGCGCGCGCCCCTCCGGCGAGGAGACGCTGATCGCGCGCTATTTCAAACCGCTCGCGAGCGATCCGGGCGCGTTCGATCTGGTCGATGACGCGGCGATCCTGAAGACGGTGGGCGAGGACGTCGTCGTAACGACGGACGTCGTGGTGACGACGGACGCCGTTGTGGAAGGCGTGCATTTCCTCAAGGACGATCCGCCGGACACGATTGCGCGCAAGGCATTGCGGACAAACCTATCCGATCTCGCCGCCAAGGGCGCTGCGCCCGTCGGCTTTGTGCTGACGCTGGCGCTGCGCGACGCGGACGAAGCCTGGCTCGGGCCGTTCGCGCTGGCGCTGGGCGAAGACGCCAAAGCGTTCGGCTGCCCACTGCTCGGCGGCGATACCGTTTCCACGCCGGGGCCGCTGATGATCTCGATTACAGCGTTCGGTCGCGTACCGGCGGGCAAAATGGTCCGCCGCAGCGGCGCCAAACCCGGCGATCGCCTGGTGGTGACGGGGACGATCGGCGACGCCGCGCTCGGTCTCGATATCCTTAAAGTCGGACCGCTCGCTACGGCGCTCGCCGATGACGCCGCGGGTCAGGAGATGCTGATTGCCCGCTATCGCGTGCCGCAGCCGCGGAACGCGCTTGCCAAGGCGGTGTGCGACCATGCCAGCGCCGCGATGGATGTGTCCGACGGTCTTGCGGGCGATCTCGCAAAGCTCTGCGCAGCCTCAGGCGTTTCGGCGGCCATCGATCTCTCGAGCATTCCGTTGTCGGCCGCGGGACGGAAATTGCTGGCAAGCGGCGCCGTCAGCATCGAGACGATCGTTTCCGGGGGCGACGATTACGAGATTTTGTGCGCGATATCAGATGATTGCTACGAGAGATTCGCGCACGAAGCGATGCAAGCCGGGATCGCCGTGACGACGATCGGGACGGTGATCGCTGGAACCGCCGATCCCCGATTCCTGGACGCGCAGGGCAGGGAGCTGTCGCTTCACCGCCGCTCGTACAGCCATTTCTAGATTTCCAGTGGAGCGAGCGAATTGCGCGCAAATACCTTGCCGAAATCGGCTTTTTTTGTTCGCCGCAGCGTTGCGCCGAGGGTGCGATTTTGGCATGGTCCCGCCCGATTTGGGGCCGCCCTTTTGGGCAGGGCAGGCCTCCTTTTTATTCGCCGGCCGCGTTCCTCGCGGTGATGGCGAGGGACGCCACCAGCATCTGAGGCAGATTATATGACAGCACTATCGGCGATTGTGCTCTGCGGAGCGCTTTCCATCATTTACGCCATCTGGGCGACGGCTTCCGTTTTGAAAGCGGACGCCGGTAATCCAAGGATGCAGGAAATCGCAGCCGCAGTGCGCGAGGGCGCGCAGGCCTATCTGCGGCGCCAATACACCACGATCGGCCTCGTCGGCATCGTCATCTTCGCGCTGCTCGCTTACTTCCTTGGGCCTCTGGTTTCGGTTGGTTTTGCGATCGGCGCGATCCTGTCCGGTGCGGCCGGCTTCATCGGCATGAACGTCTCGGTGCGTGCCAACGTGCGTACGGCGCAGGCCGCGACCACCTCGCTCGCCGGCGGGCTTGAGCTCGCATTCAAGGCGGGTGCGATCACCGGGCTGCTTGTCGCAGGCTTGGCGCTGCTCGGCGTCACCATCTACTTCGCCTATCTCACCCACTACGTGGGCCTTGCTCCCAACAGCCGCACGGTGGTCGACGCGATGGTCGCGCTCGGTTTCGGCGCCTCGCTGATCTCGATCTTCGCCCGTCTCGGCGGCGGTATCTTCACCAAGGGCGCTGATGTGGGCGGCGACCTCGTCGGCAAGGTCGAAGCCGGCATTCCCGAGGACGATCCGCGCAACCCGGCAACCATCGCCGACAACGTCGGCGACAATGTCGGTGATTGCGCCGGCATGGCGGCCGACCTGTTCGAGACCTATGCGGTGACCGCGGTCGCCACCATGGTGCTCGCCGCGATCTTCTTCGCGACCTCGCCGCTCCTGGTGAACATGATGACGCTGCCGCTCGCGATCGGCGGCGTCTGCATCATCACCTCGATCATCGGCACGTTCTTCGTCAAGCTCGGCGCCAACCAGTCGATCATGGGCGCGCTCTACAAGGGCCTGATCGCGACCGGCATCCTGTCGCTCGTCGGCGTCGCCGGCGTGATCTACTGGCTGATCGGGTTCGGTCCGCTGGCGGGCGTGAAGTTCACCGGCATGGCGCTGTTCGAGTGCGGCGTGGTTGGTCTCGTCGTTACCGGCCTGATCATCTGGATCACCGAATACTACACCGGCACCGAATATCGCCCGGTGAAGTCGATCGCGGCCGCTTCCGTCACCGGTCACGGCACCAATGTGATCCAGGGACTGGCCATCTCGATGGAAGCGACCGCGCTCCCGGCGCTCGTCATCATTTCTGGCATTCTCGTCACCTACAGCCTGGCCGGCCTGTTCGGTATCGCCATTGCGACTGCGACCATGCTGGCGCTGGCCGGCATGATCGTCGCGCTCGACGCCTTCGGTCCCGTCACCGACAATGCCGGCGGCATCGCGGAGATGGCGGGCCTGCCGAAAGAAGTGCGCAAGTCGACCGACGCGCTCGATGCGGTGGGCAACACCACCAAGGCGGTCACCAAGGGTTATGCCATCGGCTCTGCCGGTCTCGGCGCGCTAGTGCTGTTTGCGGCCTATAACGAAGACCTCAAATACTTCATCGGCAACGCCACGAAGTTTCCGTACTTCCAGGGCGTGCTGCCCGACTTCTCGCTGAACAATCCTTACGTCGTCGTCGGCCTCTTGTTCGGCGGCCTGTTGCCGTATCTGTTCGGCGCGATGGGCATGACCGCGGTCGGCCGCGCCGCCGGCGCGATTGTCGAGGAGGTGCGCCGTCAGTTCCGTGAAAAGCCGGGCATCATGCAGGGCACCGACAAGCCGGACTACGGCAAGGCGGTCGATCTCCTGACCAAGGCGGCGATCAAGGAAATGATCATTCCCTCGCTGCTACCGGTGCTGTCGCCGATCGTGGTGTACTTCGTCATCTACGCGATCGCGGGCGGCGGTGCGGCCGGCAAGTCGGCGGCCTTCTCGGCGGTGGGCGCGATGCTGCTCGGAGTGATCGTGACCGGCCTGTTCGTCGCGATCTCCATGACCTCGGGCGGCGGCGCCTGGGACAACGCCAAGAAGTACATCGAGGACGGCCATTACGGCGGCAAAGGCTCGGATGCCCACAAGTCGGCGGTGACCGGCGACACCGTCGGCGATCCCTACAAGGACACGGCCGGCCCCGCGGTCAACCCGATGATCAAGATCACCAACATCGTGGCGCTGCTGCTGCTCGCGATCCTCGCGCACTGAGCGGCGCGCCACGCTTGAAACAAAAACCCCGCGGGTAGCATGCCGCGGGGTTTTTCCGTCACCCGTTGCGCCGGAGCGGCCCGCGCCTACAGCATGATCCGGAAAATGGGTACCGGTTTTCCCTCGCGACAAACGCCGAACGCGTTTGCGCGGAGATCATGCTCAAGCAAAGGATTAGAGCGGGATGACGATTCGAAGATAAGTCATCCCGCTCTAGTTGAAGCTCAAGAGCTTGAACAGCGGCGTCAGGTAGCTGAGCTCCTGGCCCGAGGTCGGCGTGGTGCGGCTGATGAAGTCGAAGATCCGGCCGTCCTGCAATCCGTAATTGGCAAGCCGCCGGACTTGGCGATTTTTGTCGAAATAGATCGCAATCACGCGCTGGTCGACGACCTTCTGGTTCATGAAGGCGACCGGCCGCTCCGAGCGCTGCGAGATGTAGTAGAACACTTCACCGTCAAGCGTGGCGACCGTCGACGGCGTTCCCATCACGATCAGCACCTGGTCCTGGCTCGCACCGATCGGGATCTGCTCGAGCGCGCCCGGCGGCAGGATGTAGCCCTTCTGAAACTGTTCGCCAGTCAGACAGCCGCCCAGCGCCGCGCACAGCAGCGCGGTGATGGCGACCACGCGCATGCGCCGCCAGCGCGCGGGCAGGCCGCGCGAAGGGCTCACGCGTGAGCGTCTCTGGGTCGTGTCGGTCATCGCGGAACTGGTCCCGTCCCCTTGCATCGCGCGAAGCGTTGGCGTACCGGCCAAGAGACTCGATGGCAACATGCGCCCGCCTTAAGGGCTCGCTTGCGGAACCCACAATGCTTTGGCCGTTCAATCACTTCTGGAAACCCCGGATGCCCCCGCGCGGCACCATTGAAGCCATCTATGGCATGATCGTGACGCAAGCGCGAGAACCGGTGTTTTATCGGGACTTGGGCGTACCGGATACGGTTAATGGCCGTTTTGACCTGTTGCTGCTGCATCTGTGGCTGGTTCTACGGCGGATCCGCCCGATCGCGGACGGCGCCGAAGTAGCGCAGGCCCTTTTCGACCGCTTCTGTGACGATATGGACGCCAATTTGCGCGAAATGGGCGTCGGCGATCTCGCCGTGCCGAAGCGGATGCGGGCCTTTGGCGAGGCCTTTTACGGCCGCATGGCGGCCTACGACACGGCGTTGGCCGAGGGCGAGGCGCGGCTGGCGCAGGCGCTCTGCAAGAACATCCTGAACGGCAAGAAAATCGAACAGGCGCGGCAACTCGCGAGTTATGCCATAGCGGCCAATGCGGCGCTCGCGACCTTCGATGACGCGACAGTGTCGGGCGCGTCATTCCGATTTCCCTCACCCGGATTTCCCTCACCCGGATTCCCCTCGCCATTGCCTGAAGTCGTCCAGCCATGAACAAAGCAACGACAGACAAAGTGGATCCCTGGCGCGCTCCCGTGATGGTGGCGCAGATACCCGATACCGGGTTGCATCGCGACATCGAAGCGGATGCGCCCGCGCGCAAGGCGATGGCCGAACTCGCCGGCTTGCGCGAAGTTCTCTCCGCGCGTGCATGGTTCGACGTGAGCCCGAAAAGCAATGGCCGCTTTCAGGTCGTCGGCCACGTGAGCGCGCGGATCGGGCAAACCTGTGTGGTGACGCTCGATCCGATCGAGAACGAAATCGATGAACCAATCGACCTGATGTTCGCCCCGCCGGAGCAGATTCCCGCATTGGCCGATCTGGTCGATGACGACATCGAGAGCGAGGCTGAAATTCCCGATCCGCCGGAGCCGATCGTCAATGGGGTGATCGATCTCGGCAGGCTCGCAACCGATGCGCTGTTGTTGGGCGTCGATCCCTATCCACGTAAACCGGGCGCGGTATTCGAGCCGCAGGTTGCGGCCGCCGATCCCGAAGACCATCCGTTTGCCGCACTGAAAGCGCTCAAGGGCAAGGCCAAGACCACCCACAAGATGCCCGAAGCGAAAAAGCCCAAAGGGAAGTGAGCCATGGGTCGAAGTTGAAGGCTCGCTTCCATTTGGTTCGACGTGGATCTGATTCCAATTCAGAAATCGATCATAACACATTGAGATGATTTGACTTGTTGTGATGGTCTGATTGCGTTTGGCGGCGCCGTCGGAACCAAAAGAGAGGGGGGTCAAGAGGTTGTGTCGGGGCGGGGACACGGTATTGTCGCCGCCCGGCAGGGTTGCGGGGTTGCGCTTCGCCTCCGTGGCGACATTCAGTTCGCGGCCGAGCCTATTGCGACCGCAAGAGATCAGGTTTCCGGGACGTTCATGCCTCAAAAGGTTCGAATCGCGCTTGACGCCATGGGTGGCGATGCCGGCGCATCGGTTGTTATTCCCGGCGCCGCCGTTTCGCTGTCCCGGCATCCCGACACCGAGTTTCTCCTGTTCGGCGATCGGGCGCTAATCGACCCGCAACTTGCAAAATATCCGGCGCTGCAAGCGGCGTCGCGTGTCGTCCACACCGACGTCGCCGTCAGTCGCGGCCGCAAGACCTCGTCGATGTGGCTCGCCATCGACGCCGTCAAGAAAGGCGAGGCCGGCGTTGCGATCTCCGCCGGCAATACCGGCGCGCTGATGGCGATGGCGCGGTTCAATCTGCGCACGCTGCCCGGCGTCGACCGCCCGGCCATTGCCGCCGTGTGGCCGACGACGCGTGGCGAGTCCGTCGTGCTCGATCTCGGCGCTACCATCGGCGGCGACGCGCGCCATCTGGTGACGCTGGCGGTGATGGGCAGCGCCATGGCGAGCGTGCTGTTCGATCTCGAGCGACCGACCGTCGGCCTGCTCAACATTGGTGTCGAGGAGATCAAGGGTCACGAGGAAATTCGCGAGGCCGCCGAATTGTTGCGCGCGATGAACCAGTCCCAGCTCAATTACATCGGCTTTGTCGAAGGCGATGGCATTGGCAAGGGTGCCGCCGACGTGATCGTTTCCGAAGGTTTCAGCGGCAACGTTGCACTGAAAGCCGCCGAGGGCACGGCGCGCCAGATATCGGAATTCCTGCGCAACGCCATGGCGAGCACCTGGCGCTCGCGCATCGGTTATCTGTTTGCGAGGGGCGCTTTCAAGGCGTTGCGCGACAAGCTCGACCCGAACAAGTCCAATGGCGGCGTGTTGCTGGGGCTAAAGGGCATCGTGGTCAAAAGTCACGGTGGAACCGACGCCGAAGGCTTTGCCTATGCGATCGATGTTGGCTATGAGATGGTCCACTACGATCTCCTCACCAAGATCAATCAAATGCTCAACCGCGGCGCACTCGTACCGCCGCCGACCGCGCCGGAGGTTGTCTCGTGACTGCAATACGCTCGGTCGTGCTCGGCTGCGGTTCCTATCTGCCGCGGCAGATCCTGACCAATGCCGAGCTTGCGGCACGGGTCGACACGTCAGACGAATGGATCGTCCAGCGCACCGGCATCCGGCAGCGCCACATCGCCGCCGAAGGCGAGTTCACCTCGCATCTGGCGATGAACGCCGCGCGCGCCGCGCTTGCGCATGCACGGGTCGATGCGCAGTCGATCGACTTGATCGTGCTGGCGACCTCGACGCCCGACAATACCTTCCCCGCGACCGCGGTCGCGGTGCAAGAGGCGCTCGGCATCAACCGCGGCGCGGCCTTCGATCTGCAGGCAGTATGCTCAGGCTTCATTTTTGCGCTCGCCACCGCCGACAATTTCCTGCGCGCCGGCGCCTACAAGCGCGCGCTGGTGATCGGCGCCGAGACATTCTCGCGCATTCTCGACTGGAAGGACCGCGGCACCTGCGTGCTGTTCGGGGACGGTGCCGGCGCCGTCGTGCTCGAGGCCGAGGTGCAGCCCGGAAAATCTTCCGACCGTGGCATATTGACCACGCACCTGCGCTCCGACGGGCGGCACAAATCCAAATTATATGTCGATGGTGGTCCGTCCTCGACCCAGACGGTCGGTTATCTGCGGATGGAAGGCCGCGAGGTTTTCAAGCATGCGGTAGGCATGATCACCGACGTGATCGTGGATGCATTCAACGCCACCGGCCTGACCGCCGAAGACATCGACTGGTTCATTCCGCACCAGGCCAATAAGCGAATCATCGATGCTTCGGCGCACAAGCTTCATATTGCACCGCAGAAGGTGGTGTTGACCGTCGACCTGCACGGCAACACATCGGCGGCCTCGATACCGCTTGCGCTGGCCGTTGCCGTCAAGGACGGACGCGTCAAGAAGGGCGATCTGGTGCTGTTGGAAGCCATGGGCGGCGGTTTTACCTGGGGGTCGGCACTGCTGCGCTGGTAAGTGTGACGTTAAAATCCTTGCCTGCATTGCAACCTTCTTCGTGTGATTAGATTGACGAGCGCTGTTGACCATCGCGCGTTAACCTCCTAATTTCAGACAGGAATTGTTCGTCGTGCGTTGGGGTCTTAGACAGTAATTCGTTCGCCGAGAGTGCGGGGCAGGCGATGACCGGAACCGGAAAAACAGTCACACGCGTCGATCTGTGCGAAGCCGTCTACCAGAAGGTCGGCCTGTCACGCACCGAGTCGTCGGCGTTCGTGGAGTTGGTCCTGAAAGAAATTACCGATTGCCTCGAGAAGGGCGAGACGGTGAAGCTGTCGTCGTTCGGCTCATTCATGGTGCGCAAGAAAGGTCAGCGTATCGGCCGTAACCCGAAGACCGGCACCGAGGTGCCGATCTCTCCACGTCGCGTCATGGTGTTCAAGCCATCCGCGATCCTCAAGCAACGGATCAACGGCCACAGCCCCGCCAACGGCAGCGGCAAGGAAGACCAAGTCTGAGCAGGCCCGGCCCACTTGGTCATTTAACGGGCGATCGATAAGGAGCGAGCCTTTGGACAAGGCGCCGGATGCGTTCCGAACCATCAGCGAGGTCGCGGACGATCTCGATATCCCCCAGCACGTCCTGCGGTTCTGGGAAACCCGGTTTGCCCAGATCAAGCCGATGAAGCGGAGCGGCGGCCGGCGTTACTATCGCCCCGACGATGTCGATCTGCTCAAGGGCATCCGCAGGTTGCTCTATAGCGAGGGCTACACCATCCGCGGGGTGCAGCGCATCCTCAAAGAGCACGGTGTCAAATCGGTCCAGGGGCTGGCGGATGCCACGGCGGCGGTGTCGTTCGGCGCGATCGAAGAGGCGGTCGGAAACAGCCTTCGGGAAGATGCCGGTGAGGACCTCGCGGATAGTGTCGACGGCGACGATGAGGATTATCAGGGGAGCGAGGGCATCGATTTCCGCTTCGCGGAAGTCGACGCCGATGGCCTGCTGCCTTCATTCCGCGCCGGCGATGGCGGTGCTGCCGGGCGTCCGCTCGATCGCGAGCAGCTGCAGCGTGTGCTGCAGGACCTGACCGCCTGCCGACAGTTGCTCGATCAGGCGTTAAAGGGCGGCTGAGCGCGGAACCGGTGCTCTAGCCCGGGCGACGCAAGGTGTGATCCGCAAGCTTGCGCGAAGGCGCGATCGAAGCTAAGGGAACAGCATCGGAGCGTGGCGCAGCCCGGTTAGCGCACTAGTCTGGGAGACTAGGGGTCGAAGGTTCAAATCCTTTCGCTCCGACCAATAAAAGCCCCGTCATAGAGGACTTTTGCTGCGGGCGGTTCTGTTCGTGCTGGGTAAACCATGCGACGCTTTTTTGCGTATCTCTTGGCAATTGCGGTAGTTCTGGGCGGTGGCTATGCGGGCCTGTACTGGCTGTCCGAACCACAGGAACCCGCAATCAGCCAGCGCACAGTCGGTGAATCGATTTCGAAAACCACCGATGTCGCCGAGAACGGGCCTAACGTCAGCGTTAAGACGGAAGCATCGGAAGGTTCTGACAAGCTGGCATCTTCGAACAACGCGACTGCGCAAGCGCCGCCTGAGATGAAGGAAGATCCGCAAGCTTCAACCAAGAAGGCCGAAGAGATACCGCAGGGAGGCTGTATGCCGATGGGCATAACGGCGCGAGGCCAACTCGTATTTCCCATGCAATGTCAGGAACTGCTTGCGCGGAATCGAGGCTCCGGCGATTTTGAAGTGTCCCCTCCCACGAATTCAAACCCTCCGGCCGTCGCGCCGAAGGAGGATCAAACAGCCGAAGCCGCCAAATCGGAGGGCGAGGGAAGTGTCAATCAAAAGCCAATCGAGCTTGCAGGGAGGGAGACCAATGCCAAGCTGGAGGACTGGGCTAGCGGAGCCAAGTCGTCCGGCAAGGGAAATGCTGCAGCCGATGTCAAAGCGGGAAGGAAGATTGCGAAACGGAATTTCCAGAACCCGAAGTCCGTCGGCATGATGGATATTATGAGCACGATGTTTCCAAGGTTGTCCCGATGAGCGCCGGCCGATGAGCTGGTGTCGTTTCCGGGTCTAAGCCTTCATTCCGACGGATCATTTGCAGTCGACCCCAACAACGCGGCGTCGGCCGCCACTTCGGGTTGGAAATATCCAATCCTCGTAGACACGCGGCATATATAAAATTTGCAGCCGAAAGCGCTGGGAGCGGCGAAATTTCCTTGCGGCCTTCCGCCGATGCTGGGGAGTGCGTTTTGGAGACGGGAGACGGGCGATCGATCGACCGGCAGCATCCCCAGCGCTGCGAACAGTTCAAAAATGAAGGCGGCGGGGGCTGCCGCGGAAGTGCAGGTAAGCCCATGCGGACCGTTGCAGTGCCGCCATTGGCGCTGTTCGCGGCGCTGATAGCCTCCGGGAAGTGTAGAGGAGTTCTTATTGCGGCGCCGCAATGACTCCTTAGTTCCAGCACACCATTGTGTCCGCGCTGGGGGTCAGAGCATGGGGGGACATCACCATGACTGACAGCGACGGTTGGAAGGAGCGCAGAAATCGGGTGGAGCGCTACCGAGTTCTGGCACGAGAAACGACCGACCCAATCGCAGCTCGTTTGCTCCACGATATCGTTTTGGAGTTGGAAGCCGAATTGCAGCGACCGCCGCAACGTGTTGGCCTTGATGCTGCATGAGCGTCGGCGCATCCCTAAATCCCGGGGATGCTTGATCCGTGCTCGGGTTTCCATCGAAACCAGATCGGACGCCTCCCGCTTAGCGACCTCCTAAAATGGTCGCCGCGGCGATGACCGCTGCCTGGGTAAGGTGTTGTTACGCCCGGCTTTGGCTTCTCGCACGGCACCGTAAAGGCTGATCAGCCCCACGATGATCGGAAACGGAGCCAGGATCGTGCAAGGCAGAGACTCAACGGTGACTATGGCCCAAAGGCCAAATGCAGCAATTCCCAGCGAGATCGATAGCGATAGAAAGTTATCCATGATCGCGCCCTGCGGAGCTTCGTATCCGTCTTGGACAACGTTGAAGTTCGTAACTGCGAGAATTTCAAAATCGTTCCCGCGCCATTCGTGACTTGCGCGGGAACCGATTGGAACCGCAGCGTGGCGGTCTCGCGTGCCGTCGTCGCTTTGATTGTGGGGTCCATGCCGGTGCCGGATTGGCGGGTGGCATTCCTCGCACTGCCACTAAGCTGACGCGCTGGCGGAATCCGACATTGTCTCGCTGATCCGCGCGATGTAGCGCGCGACCGAGGCCGCGACCACCTGCTTGCCGTTTGCGTCGATCTGCCCCCGGCCCGAAAACGCGCCGTACACCGCGTCGAATGCGAATGGCTCCAGGATCTCCGCGATGCGCTGAACCTTGGCCGCGGAAAGCGGAATCAGGTTCGGGTAGGACCACATAAAGCTGACGTGCCCGCTCGGAACCACCTGGAGCACGTCGCCCGAGAGCAGGACGCCGCGACCTTCGCTCCAGTCCGCCCAGTGCAGCACGGTGCCGCCGTCGAAGTGTCCTCCCAGCCGAATCAGCGTGAGGCCCGGCCCGATTGTTTTGCTGTCCCCCTCCCAGAACTGCACCGCATCATCTGCCCGCATCACCCACTGACGATCGGCCGCGTGCAGATGGATCGGCACTCCCCCGAGCGCGCGGCTCCACTCCACCATCGTGGTGTAGTAGTGCGGGTGGGAGATCGCGATAGCAGCGACGCCGCCTAGCCCCTTGATCAGATCGATCGTGGCGTCGTCGATCAAGGCGATGCAGTCCCACAGCACGTTGCCGACAGGCGTGCGCGCAAGGATCGCGCGCTGCCCGATGCCGAACGCGGGCGTGGTCTCGATGGTCGTAAGCCCCGTCGCAAGGCGGCGAAACTTATTGCTGTGCGCGTTCCGCAATCGCTCCAGTGTCGTCCAGGACTGACCCGACGCTGGGACGAATTGCCGCTCGTCGATGCAGATCGGACACGCACCGGGCGGAGCGTCGGAGGGCGGATACTGCGTTCCGCAGGCGGTGCAGATGAAGGCTGGCATGACGGCAGGATACACCAGGGTCACTGTGAGGGCCACTTCCTGTTGGTCATTCCTGTTGGTCAATACGGCAACACGTTGGGTCACGCGGCAGCGGATCGCGCGTTCGGCGGCCCAGCCTGTCTGTTGCAGCAACGTGCACAAATATTTGCAGCCGGATGACGTGCGACCTTGAGTCTGGTATTGCAGCAAGCTGCATCTGAGGAGATAAGCAGGCGAACAATGACGACGCCGTTTCAACGAGGACTAGGCAGTTGGACGCAGTATCGGTCGATGTTCGACTTGTCCGAATCCGACGAAGTCGATCTGCATTTCGGCCCGCGCGACAGGTCGGTCTCATATGACCAGGTGATGAGAGACCTGATCTGCCTCGTCGAGGACAAGCTCCGAGACGCGCAGCAGAGGGGCCGTCCCTATGTGATGTTCATTCACGGATCGTCTACATCGCGACGCGGCAGGAGGACGGCGCGCTCGCAGGTCAGAGGGTTCATGCGGTCAAAGGCCGCGACACCATTGATCGAACGAAAGCACTGCATTCAGCATTACACCGTATTCGTTGCCAAGTTGCGTCCGATGCCCGACGCGACGGCAGCGCCTGTCCTCCTCGGCGACCCAGCAAATTCCAGCCCGCGCCCCGATCAATAGTCGCGGCTTGATTTGAAGCAGGGCCAACGGGCGGCCCAACACGCACGGCCGGATATGGACACGCCGATAGCTAACCCCGATAGTAAAGCTCGCGAAGCCGCAGCATAGTCGAGGGTGCGCCATGAAGGATTTTGCCGGAAAGATCGCCGTCATCACCGGAGGCGGCACGGGCATGGGCCGCGAGCTGGCGCGCCAACTCGTCGCCGAGGGCTGCAATGTCGCCATGTGCGACGTCTCGGCGGAGGCGATGGCGGAAACCAAGCGGCTTTGCCAAGAGCAAAGGCTGCCCCAGGGGCTGCGCGTCACCACCCATATTGCGGATGTCTCGGTTGAGGATCAGCTCACACGCTTCCGCGACGAGTTGATTGAGCAGCAGGCCACCGACAAAATCCATTTGTTATTCAACAACGCGGGCATCGGCGGTGGCGGCAGCCTGTTCACGAACAGCCGCGAGCAGTGGGAACGCACCTTTGGCATTTGCTGGGGCGGCGTCTATCTCGGCGTCCGCACCTTCCTGCCGCTGCTGCTGAAGGCGGACGAGGGCCACATCGTCAATACTTCCAGCGTCAATGGCTTCTGGGCCTCGGTCGGAATGGGTGTCGCGCACACCGCCTATAGCGCGGCCAAATTCGCGGTGAAGGGATTTACCGAAGCCCTGATCAACGATCTCCGGCTCAACGCGCCGCATATCAAATGTTCGGTCGTGATGCCCGGCCATATCGGCACCTCGATCATATCGAACTCCCGCAAGATCCAGACCGGCAGCGAAACCGATCAACTGAGCGCCAACGAGATCCTGTCGACCCGCCAGCGGCTCAACGGCATGGGCATCGACACGGCGCCGATGTCGGACGACGATATTCAGGCGATCGCGCTGGAACGCGCGCGCACTTTTCGCGAGGAAGCGCCCACGACCGCGGCCGCCGCGGCAAAGATCATCCTCGATGGGGTCAAGGAGGGACGCTGGCGGATTTTGGTCGGCGACGACGCGCACCGCCTCGACCAGCGCGTGCGGCAGAATCCCGAACACGCCTACGACGGCGAGTTCTACCAGGATTTCGCCAAAGAGGTCGGTTGGCGATTGGGGTGAATCCTTCCATGACCCCCAGCCGATGTTGCTCCCGCGTGATCTAAGCTTGTCGAGACGCCCGAGGTAGGTGGTGCGGTAGGCTTGATACGAGTTCGAGCGGGCGACGAAATCTATACGGCGGTTCTGCCGCCATCGACTGGCAGAATCGCACCATGGACGAAACTGGCGCGGTCGGTCGCCAGGAACATTATCGCCTCGGCAATCTCCTCAGGCGTGGCCGGGCGCCCGGCCGGCGCTTGCGCCGCGAGCTGTTGCAGAGCGTCGCCCATTGCCGCCGTGCCTTCGGTGCGGGTCGGTCCGGGACTGACTGCATTCACGCGGACGCCCTTGGGTCCATATTCGGCCGCCCACGCTTTGGTCAGTAGATTGATGGCTGCTTTGCTGGATCCATAGAGGCTGAAGCCCGCTGCGCCGTAATCGGCAACCATCGTTGAAACGTTGACGATTACGCCCTTGCCGCGCTGCGCCATCAACGGGGCTAGCTCGGCAACGAGGAAATATGGAGCCTTCACATTGAGCGCATAGACGTCGTCGAACGCCTCCTCGCTCATTTGATGCGTCGGGCCGAATGGAAACACGCCGGCGTTATTGATGAGCACTTCGACATGGCCGTTTCCCAACTCGACGGCTTTTTTCGCGACCGCTCGGGCGCTCGCGGCATCGCGAAGGTCGGACGAGATGAAATCAGCTTTCCCGCCCGCCGCCCGTATTTCGGCAATCGTCCTTTCACCACGTTCCACATTGCGGCCGACGACCATGACATGAACGCCCGACTGCGCCAGTTTGTCTGCTGCGGCGCGGCCGATACCGCTCGTCGCTCCGGTGATAAGGGCTGTCGTCGTCATTAGCGCCTCCTTGTCTGGTTCTTTTGGCCGCCGGGCCTACTGTCCGGCTGCGCAAAAAATGACGTCGAATGGGTGCGCGCAGTAGACGAGCGCAGCGTATCTGACTTATACGCCAAGTGTATGAGTGACCGGCTCCGGGAATTGACCGCCTTCGTCCGCGCCGGCGAGACCGGCAGCTTCTCGCGTGTCGCGCGCGAACTAGGGGTGTCGCAGCCTTCGATATCGCGGATGGTGGCAGACCTCGAGGCGCGTTTGGGTGTGAAGCTTCTCTTACGCACCACACGGCACGTCACGCCGACCGACGCCGGCCGGGTGTTTCTCGAACGGGCGCGGCAAATCCTCGGTGATCTCGACGACGCCGAAAATGCAGCGCGCGGCGTCGACAGCCTGCGCGGCACATTGCGGGTGGTGTTGTCCGGGGCATTCGGAACTCGCGAGGTCATCCCCCGCCTGCCTGGCTTCGCTGCGCAGCATCCAAAACTAGGCATCGAGCTGCTGATGTCCGACCGGACCGAGGATCTGATCGCCGAAGGAGCCGATATGGCCGTGCGGCTAGGTCCTCTGTCCGATTCCGGATTCGGCGCGCGGTTGCTGGGTAAGGCTCCGCGCCTCGTCGTTGCCTCGCCGGGTTACATTGCGCGCAAGGGAACGCCGCAAACGCCGGCCGACCTCGATAGGCACGACTGCATTCTCGGCCCGGGTCTCTCCGGCCGGACCGGCTGGAGTTTCACGCGAGCGGGGAAAGCAGCGTCTGTAACCGTGAAAGGGTCGATCAAGGTCACCTCAGCCGACGGCGTCATTGCCTGCGCCAAAGCAGGGCTCGGAGTAGCCGTCGCCTCGCGATGGATGTGCCGGGCCGAGCTCGAGGCAGGCGAGGTCGTCGCGATCCTTTCCGACTATCAACTTGATTGGGTCGAGCTGCACGCTGTCTACCCGGCGGGCCGTCGCCCGTCTCTCAAGGTACGAACCTTTTCCGATTACCTTGCGGCTCAGCTCACGCACAAAAATGAAGGCGGCTGAGGCGTCTATAGGAAGCCCAAGGCTGTTGTCCTTCGTTATTGCGAGGAGCGAAAGCGACGAAGCAATCCATTCTTTCTTTGTGCTGCGGCATGGATTGCTTCGCTGACGCTCGCAATGACGGTGGAGGTGATGGGCTGTTGGAAATTTCAAGCAGGCAACTAGCCCCGCGCCGCGCGCGAGCTGGGGCGATAGGCGAGGCGGGTATGGCCCGGGCAGTAGGGCAGGCCTTCGACCGGCGTGTTGCCGCAAAAGCAGAAATCCTCCGCTCCGGGCGTGCTGATCGGCCAGCGGCATCGCTGCTCGCTCAGCTCGAGCAACGAGCAGCGATGTTCCTCGCCGATCGTGTCATCGTCAAACAGCACTTCGGGCTCGGCGTACACCGCCTGCAACATCCGATATTGCAGCCGCGGCGTGGTCTTCAGGCGAGGTCCCTTGACGGCGTCTTTGGCGGCGCTCTTTCGCGCCCTGCGTCGCAGGTCGATGGTCTTTTCGCGGGTCAGGTTGAGACGCGAGAGCTTGCCGATGACGGCGTTGCGGCTGACCCCGATGTCGGCGGCGATCTGGCGGCAGGACAGCCCCGCCTCAAACCGGTTTTTCAGGCGTTCGATGCGTTCAGTGGTCCAAGTAGGCTGAAAGGTGGGCTGGAGCGCGGGCATGTTGATGGTTCCAAGTTGCGGATGATCTCCGGATTCCTGGCCACATTGTCGACCGAGCCCATTTGCGCGTGCTTCCCCGTCACGTCTTGCCATTGTCGCGGATCGACAGCAGCCCGTCCTTGATCGCGAGCCGAATGCCTTCCTCGACCAATGTCCTTGCGACGCCGGGAACGCTTGTTCCGTGGGTACCCTGTTTCACCAGCTTTTCGAGATAGGCGATGGTCTGGAGAGCCAAGGTAATCGGAACGCGATCGGTTTCGGCTTTTTCTGTGGCCATGCAAAAAGCTAGCCTCCAACTCATGTACTGAAAAGTATCTATTTAGACTCTATTAAGTTATCCCCAGGAGTCAAATCGGTATCGTCGTCCCTCCGCCAGCCATTGGAATTGCTGGCAAAATCGCAACGGTCGAGACCGCGCCCGCATGGCGGGCGTTGCGACGGCAGGGACGGAGTGGGGGTTAACGGCGCTTTCGCGTCATCCATGCACGATCGTTTTGGCGATCATGCAGTGAATGCCCTTGGAGCCGTTTACGGTCTGGGTCACCCGCAGATCGGCTGCGAGACTGCAGAGCGTGTAGGCATCTTCGCGCGACAGATTGCGCTTTTCGCCGAGCAGCACGATCATGTCGCGCAGCGCCCGCACCACGCATTGATCGAGGTCTGGATCCATCGCCATCGTCAGGTAATGCGTCGGCGTCTCGGCGCGGGGATAATCAAGCCGGATATCCTTGCGCACCGTCAGGCGGAAGCGGCCCTGCAACGCGGTCTCGATCGCGGTGACGCAGACCTCGCCATCGCCCTGCACGCCATGACCGTCGCCGCAGGAGAACAGCGCGCCCGGCACGAACACCGGCAAATAAAGTTTGGCGCCGACGCCGAGTTCCTTGTTGTCGAGGTTGCCGCCCATCGCGCGCGGAATGAGCGAGGTGATGCGCCCCCACGCGGGCGGCGGCGCCACGCCCATCACGCCAAAGAACGGCGAGAGCGGCAGATCGAGCCCCCATGGCAAGCGGCCAACCATCCGCTTTGTGTCGAGCGGAATGTTCATCAGCCGCGGCTCGTGGAAATCGTCGGGCAGGGTGCCGGCGAGGGGGCGGATCAGATTGTAACCCCAGTCCTGGCGGAGTTTGACATCGAGGACGTCGACTTCAAGCACGTCACCCACTTCGGCGCCCTTGATCGCCACCGGACCGGTCAGGATATGACCGGGCACCATCCGCTCGCTCTTGGCATGCACCTCGGCGAGTTCGGGCGGGACGTGAAATTTGGCTTTATCGGGCACCACCTCCGGGCCGCCGCTGATGGTGTCGATGGTTATGTCGTCGCCGCTTTCGATGGTGAGCACCGGCTTCAGCTTGGCTTCGAAATAGCCCCAATGGCAGGTCTCGGGGCTTGAATGCAGATGATGATGGGTCATGGGAAAGCTTTTGGATGGCGAAGGGACAGCGTATGAGGCTGTACCAGAATATTCGGGGGGCTTCGCTTGTTTTTCGTCCTGTCCAAGACGCTTGGCGTCATGCTGCTGCCGACCAACTTGCTGATCGCGCTGGGTATCGCCGGCGCCATCCTGCTGGTGACGCGATTGGCCGCTCTCGGCCGCAGGCTGCTGGTTGCCTCGGTCGTGCTGCTTGCGATTTGCGGATTTTCGCCGCTCGGAAAGTTCCTGCTCTATCCGCTGGAGCAGCGCTTTCCGCCATGGGATGCCGCGCAAGGGCCGCCTGACGGCATTATCGTGCTGGGTGGAGCGATCGATCCGGATATGTCGGTCGCGCACGATACGGCGGTGATCCGCACTGCACCCGACCGCATGATTGCAGCCGCCGCACTCGCCCGTCGATATCCGAAGGTGCGCATCGTGTTCTCCGGAGGAAGCGCGAACCTGATTGCGAACGATGCGCGAGAAGCCGATTTTGCGACCGAGATTTTCGAAGGTCTTGGCGTCGACAAATCGCGGCTCACGCTGGAGCGGCGCTCGCGCAACACGTATGAAAATGCCGAATTCTCCAAGGTGATCGCGGCCCCGAAGGCCGGCGAGCGCTGGCTGCTGGTGACGTCGGCCTTTCATATGCCGCGCTCGATTGGGCTGTTTCGCAAGGTGGGATTTGCCGTGCAGCCTTATCCGGTGGATTGGCGGGTAGGCGGCCGTGCCGACCTGTTGAGCTTTACCAGTTTTGCCGGCGATGGCTTGGTGCGAACCGATACCGGTTTGCGCGAATGGCTGGGCCTGATCGCCTATCGCCTCACCGGCAGGACCAGCGAGTTGCTTCCGGGCCCCGCGAAGGACTAGAAGCAAGACGCGCCGATTTGGGAGTTGATGCCATGCAACATGAGAGGCCGGGCGAACCGCTGGATTTGGCCGGCATGGTCGCCGACCTGAACAACCTGCTTCGCCTGAAGACCACCGTGATCGGCATGAAAATGTTCGCGCGTGTCGAGGATATGCAGGCGATCGAAAAAATCCGGCGTCCGAGCGCGATCCACACCACCGACCAGATCGTCAGCATGGCCTCGCGGCTCGGCTGGACGATGGGTATCACCGCCGATGACCTCGTCGGCGCCCAATGCCGCGCCGTGATCGGGCTTGCCCCGCAGGACGAGAAATGGCTCTCGGGGCAAAACTATGTCGGCGTCTGGCATGGCACGGCGGAAGACGCACGCAAGCGCCAGGAGGCGCTCGATGTCGTGGCGTTCGGTCAATACCACGCGCTCGCGGTAAGTCCGCTTGCGAGCGGCCGGCTCAATCCGCCCGATATCTGCCTGGTCTATGCGACGCCGGGGCAGATGATCATCCTGATCAACGGGCTGCAATATACCGGCTACAAGAAGTTCGAATGGGGCGTTGTCGGCGAGACCGCCTGCGCGGATTCCTGGGGACGGGCGCTGAAAACCGGCGAGCCTAGCCTGTCGCTGCCGTGCTTTGCCGAGCGGCGCTATGGCGGCGTGCCGGATGAGGAACTGCTGATGGCGCTGCCGCCTGCCCATCTTGCCAAGGCGATCGTTGGCATGAAGCAGTTGGCCAAAAACGGCCTGCGCTATCCGATCGCGCCTTATGGTATTCAGGCCGACGTGCGCGCCGGCATGGGAGTTTCCTACGGAAAGAAATGATTCACAGACTGTCATTGCGAGGAGCAAAGCGACGAAGCAATCCAGCGTGCGGGACTCGTGAACTGGATTGCTTCGCGGAGCCTGTCATCGGGCGCGCATTCGCGCGACCTGTTGGCTCGCAATGACGGGCAGCACCCCAGGGAATTGAGTTATGAAGTCCTCGTCGAAGTTCGACATCGTTGTCTATGGCGCGACCGGATTCACCGGCCAGCTCGTCGCCGAATATCTCGCAGCCCGCTACCGGGGTGACCAGCAACTGAAATGGGCAATGGCCGGGCGCAGCATGGACAAGCTGAAATCCGTGCGGGACGCGATCGGCGCCCCGTCCGACACGCCCTTGATCGCCGCCGACGCCGGCGACGGCGCATCGCTGCAAGCGATGATCGATCAGACCAAGTCGGTTCTCACCACCGTCGGTCCGTATCAGCTCTACGGCTCCGACCTGCTCGCCGCCTGCGCGGCATCGGGTACCGACTATCTCGATCTCTGCGGCGAGCCGGTCTGGATGCGCCAGATGATCGGCAAGCACGAAGCCGCCGCGAAAGCGAGCGGCGCGCGGATCGTCTTCTCCTGCGGCTTCGACTCGGTACCGTTCGAGCTCGGCGCGTTCTTTGTGCAGGAAGAGGCGAAGCGCGTGTTCGGCGGGCCGGCCTCGCGCGTCAAGGGACGTGTGCGCGACATGCGCGGTACGCTGTCGGGCGGCACGGCGGCGAGCGGACGCGCGACGTTCGAGGCGGTTGCCAAGGATCTCAGCCTTGTCGCCATCCTGAATGATCCATTTGCGCTGACGCCCGGCTTTAGCGGCGCCAAACAGCCGAAGGGCAACAAGCCATTCTATGAGGAAGACCTGCAGTCCTGGACTGCGCCTTTCATGATGGCTTTGATCAACACGCGCAACGTCCATCGCTCCAACATGCTGATGGGATTCCCCTACGGAAAAGAGTTCGTCTATGACGAGATGGTGCTGACCGGGCCCGGCGAGAAGGGCGAAGCCAACGCCAAGCGCGTCATGGCGGCCAATAACGAAAAGACCGGCCCAAATGCGCGCAAGCCGGGGGAGGGGCCTTCAAAAGAAGAGCGAGAGAATGGGCTCTACGATCTTCTTTATGTTGCGATCGCGCCCGACGGCCGCCAGGTCCGCGCATCGGTCAAGGGCGATCGCGATCCCGGCTACGGCTCCACGTCAAAGATGATCTCAGAATGCGCGGTCTGCCTGCTGCGCGATACGCCCGACGTGCCGGCCGGTTTCTGGACGCCGGGCGCGGCCATGCAGCACAAACTGATCAAGCGGCTTGTCGATAACGCTGGGCTGACGTTTCAGGTCGAGGGGTGACGGTGCAGGGATTGTAGGCGTACATCCAATCCATGCGCCGCCGCGCCGTAAGCGGGATCATGAGCTTCAGCATCCGGTCGCGGGCCCAGGCGCCGGCGCGGCTGAACTCACGCTTCTGGTTGCCGTTGCGACGGGCCAACGCGACGATGCGTTCGGCGCGCGGCCTGCGCTCGCGCTCGAAATTCTGAAAGGCGGTACCGATCTCATGTTCGGCGCAAAGCGCGCATGTAAGCCGATAGGCGTCTTCAAGCGCGAGCGAGGCGCCCTGGCCGGCGTGGGGGCTGGTGGCGTGGGCGGCATCGCCGATCAGAACCGTCCGCCCGCGCGACCATCTCGGCAACCTCGCCACGTCGAGCGTTGCGGTGACGCCAATGTCTTCCGCGGCTTCCAGGATTTGCGGGATCGGATCGTGCCAGCCGGCATGGAAACCAAGCAGGTGCCGCTTGAGCGCGTCGCGGGTCATGCCGGGGAACGTCGCGGCGTCGACGCCGGCCGGCGCCGGTTGGGTGCTCCACCACATCACGCCGTCCTGGGGATCCGAGTTGCAGAACCCGAAGCCGAAAAATCCGCTCCGCCCGAACGTCGTCCGCACGCACTGGCCTGTTCCGCTATACTCGATCAACGACCTCGGCACGAACCCGCCCAATCCGATCAGGCCGATATCGAAGGGTTTTGGGCCATCGGGCACGACATGGGTTCGCACCGCCGAATGCACGCCGTCGGCGCCGATCAGGAGATCGCCCTCGGCGCTGGAGCCGTCCGCAAAGTGCGCGACCACGCCCTGATCGGCGCGGTCCTCGATGCGGACCAGCCGCTTGTCAAAGAACAGCTCGACATTCTCGCACCAGGCCTGGTTCACGATCGTTTCGTTGAGGGTGGCACGGCGCATGTTCACTGCCGGCTGACCGAAACGCTGCTCCATGTTCTCGTTGATGCAGCCGAGCCGGTTTCCGGATTGCGAATAGAACTCGAATGCTTCCGCAACCGAGCCGCGACGGATCATTTTGTCGGCAAGGCCCGCCGCGGCGAGCACGTGCATGCCGTTCGGCGCAATCTGCAGGCCGCCGCCGATGCCCGTGGAATAGGGCCAAGCCTCGAACACCTGCGCCTCAAAACCGGCCTTCCGCAGCAGGATGGCGGCGATGGGGCCGGCAATGCCGGCGCCGATGATGAGGGCTTTGCGGGATCGTCGCGTCATGTCTTGCTCCTGATGTCGCGGTGGGGTAA
Source organism: Alphaproteobacteria bacterium (assembly GCA_005884765.1). GTDB lineage: Bacteria > Pseudomonadota > Alphaproteobacteria > Rhizobiales > Xanthobacteraceae > Bradyrhizobium. The sequence goes on along the minus strand of VAZV01000209.1, from coordinate 2,803 downwards.
GAAACTAAGCCTTCTAATCATCTTAGCAAATAAGATACTAAATAACTAAGCTATAGGGACCGGTTTTGTCAAGACAGAAAGTGCGTGCCGCGCTGATGCAGGAACTGGAACACGCGATGCGCCGGACGTCCGGCTTGGGCGCGATTTTCAGTCAGACTGTCGCGGATTCCGCCGGCATCTCGAGTTCCGACCTCGAATGCCTCGATTTCCTCAACCTGGAAGGCCGGGTGACCGCGGGACGGCTCGCCGAGGTGACGGGTTTGACCACCGGGGCCATCACCGGTGTGGTGGACCGGCTGGAGAAGGCGGGGTTCGTGCGTCGTGAGCGCGACGACAACGATCGCCGCAAGGTCTTCATCGCCGTCGTCCCCGAGAATACCGCGAAGATCGGACGGCTATATCAGAACATGCAGCGGGCGATCCTGAAGGATTGGGAGAGCTATTCGGACGCCGAGCTAAAGCTGCTGCTCCGTTTCGCCAACCAGGGCTACAAGACGATGCTGTCGGCGACCGAGGAACTCAAGGCGATGATGGCGGCGCCCAAGGCAAAGCGGAAAAGCGCTACGAAGCCGGCGCGCTCGCCGTGAGCGCTTGATCGGGGACCGTCTTGTAGCGCTGCGCGGCGACGAACATCCCCCACATCGCTCCCAGCATCATCCAGAAGTGCCGCCAGTGATCGGTGTCAATCACAAAGTTTTCGCCGACCGTCCCAAGAAAGGCTGAAAAGATCGCGAGATAGGCGCGCTGCCAGGGTACGCGGACGAAGACGTTTCTGAATCCGAGGATGACGGTGGTGAAAACGAGCGCGGGATAGCAGACGCCCGAAATCCAGCCGCCGGACATGAAGGCGTTCAGATAGGAGTTGTGGGTGTCCTCCGGAAAATAATGATGGAACTGCAGCGGGCCGATGCCGAACGGCAGATCGAGCGCCATGGCGGCGCCCAGCATGTGCCGGCCGAACCGGCCGAAGCGGCCCTCGTCATAGCTTTGGTCGAAATTTGCGCGTTGGTTGAACATCTCAGCAATCGTGTCGAACGACAGCAGCACTGCGACCAGCGCGGCGGCTGCGACGACCGCGGCGACAGCGATCACGATGATGCGCGAGCGCTCCGCGCTTGAGCGGCTGGTCATGACCATCAGCGCCAGCATGAAGGCCGACGTCAGGAGGAGTCCGCCCCACGCCGCGCGCGAGAACGCGAGCAGGATCGCAAGTTCCATGATGCCGAGCGCAATCGTGCTGCGGAGCGCCTTGCCGAAGCGGTCGGAAACCACGCTTTGCAGGACGAACAGCGAGGGCAGGATCAGGAACGCGCCGAGCACGTTCGGATCCTTGAACGTGCCGCGCCCCCGATCATAGAGCGTCAACAGGTCGTGCCCGCCCGGAACGAGATTGAAATAGCCGGCGATCGCGGCGAGCGATGCGATCATGGCGCCGACGGTGAGACCGCGGCGCAGCATGTCGAGCCGGGCGGTGGTGTCCTCGGAGACGACCATGGCGAAGAAGATCACGGTCGCCGCCATATACCAGGATGTCGCGATCCAGCTTGCAACGTTGGACTGATCCAGCAGGGGAATGGCGCCAATGGTGTAGCCGATATTGATCAGGACCAGCAGCAACAACAGCGGCATGAAAACCAGCCGCAGCCGCAAGCCGGTCGCAAAGAACAGGACGGCGGCAACGAGCGTCACCAGCTCATACGGGCTTGGCTCGATGAAGACGATCGCACTGCATGCGCCGGCCAGCCATACCAGCGCGCGCTGCAAGGCGCGGATGCCGGGCGCCGTTACGGAAGAAGGGTAGCCGCCGGCTGTTGCCGCATACGCCATCACGCACTCACAGATCCACGCAGCGCCATTCGTACACACGTTTTCGTCCGTCATCGCCCGGCTTGACCGGGCGATCCAGTATTCCGAGACAGCGAGCGTTGCCATCGGCGCCTCGGGATACTGGATGCCCCGCTTTCGCGGAGCATGACGAAAGAGCTGGAGCTTCCACCAGATCGAACCGACACCTAATAAGCGTTCTCGCTCTTCGTCATCAGCGCCAGCGGTGTGCGCAGCAGAATGTAGACATCGAACAGCACCGTCCAGTTCTCGATGTAGTAGAGATCGAACTCGACGCGCTTCTGGATCTTCTCTTCGTTGTCGATCTCGCCGCGCCAGCCGTTGACCTGCGCCCAGCCGGTAATGCCGGGTTTGACGCGGTGCCGCGCGAAATATCCGTCGACCGCTTCGTCGAACAGCCGGCTCTGCAACTTGCCCTGCACCGCATGCGGGCGGGGACCAACCAATGAGAGATTGCCTTTGAACACGACGTTGAAGAGCTGCGGCAGTTCATCGAGGCTGGTTTTGCGGATGAAGCGCCCGATGCGGGTCACGCGCGGATCGTTCCTGGTCACGACCTTGGAGGCAAGCGGATCGGCCTGATGGTGATACAGCGAGCGGAATTTGAAGACGTCGATGCGTTCGTTGTTGAACCCGAAGCGCTTCTGGCGGAACAGCACCGGACCCGGGCTATCAAGCTTGATCGCAAGCGCCACCAGCGCCATGACCGGCAATGCCATCAGCAGGATGACGGCGCCGACGACGTGGTCGAACAGCCATTTCATCACCAGGTCCCAGTCGGTGATCGGCGCCTCGAACACATTGAGGGTCGGGACCTTGCCAAGATAGGAATAGGAACGCGGGCGGAAGCGCAGCTTGTTGGTGTGGGCCGAAAGGCGGATGTCGACCGGGAGCACCCACAGCTTCTTCAGCATTTCGAGGATCCGCGTCTCCGCCGAGATCGGCAGCGCGAACAACA
>VAZV01000111.1 GCA_005884765.1 Alphaproteobacteria bacterium | reverse complement strand
CCCTTGCAACTGTTCGGGTTGAGGAAGACACCGGAGCTGTCCCTCGCTCTTGAACAGGCTCTGTCGCCTTTGGGGCGCTACGGGCTCAGTTCCGGCGACGGGCGGTTGGTCCACAACCGCCCGTTCGCACATTCTGGCAGATTTTCCGGACACAAGGGGCGCTCGCGATCGTCACGAACGTTGGGTGGGGGATGCGATGGACGTGCTGGCGCGTGAGACGAACGTGCCAGTCGCGGACGGCGAAGCCGTGTGGTCCTGACGCCCCGACGCTGGCGTCAAGTTACGCTTAAGGCAGCGTAGCGACGGTGGCAAAAGAGCCCAGTCACCGGGGAGAGCGCGGAATAAGCTGTAAACCATTGCGCAGGGAAGGTCGGATTGTTTCGGCGAACCTGTGGCGACTACGCTCGTGCGCTTTTTTGTTTGCGTGCGAGGCTATGGGTGCTTGCTGAGCACCCGGCTTTCCCTGCGCCCTCTGTCTTCGAGGGTATTCTTGCAAGGCTCGGACGCATTTTGCGCCGCGGGGATGCGGCCGCTTGTCTTTCGTTGTTTGAAAACTGAATAAGGAATTCACCTCCCGAGCCGGCGGAGGAAGCGTGCTCCAGGTGACCGTCTTGGGGAATGGCCCCCGTTAATGCTGGCGGTTTGGCCCTATCGTGGTTACATTGGTACTCGCGAAGCTGTGTTGCGCGTCAGGAGCCATATATCCCCGGGGCCTTATCGATCCTTTAGGGAACTGTCCCTGGCCGGGTCCGTGGATCCGGACATATGGTGCCCACCTACTTTCGTAGGGAACTCCGGGATCGAGTGCTTCAACGGCATCTGCGGCTTCGCACTTTTGTTTTTCTTTTGCCGCCGATTTATTGCGCCTGTCTGCCCGACGAGGGCATCATTTGTGGTGACAGCAGATCCCGCATGTCCGTTATCCCTGTAACTCCATCGAAAGCCGAGCTCCGCATCGCGGCCCTCGCGGCACGCGATGCGCTCAACGGCGAGCAGCGCGCCGCTGCCGCGCAGGCGGTTGCCGCGCGCGGATTGCCGATCGAATTCGCGCGCGGCGCCGTCGTGTCCGGTTACTCGCCGATCCGCGGCGAGATCGATCCATTTCCGTTGCTGCGCAAGCTTGCTGCCCAAGGTGCCACGCTCGCGCTGCCGGCGGTGATGGCGCGCGGCAGATCGCTCGCATTTCGCGCCTGGTCTGTCGACGACAGGTTGCTGCTGGGGCCGCTCGGCATTCTGGAGCCGTCGCCCGCCGCCGCTGAGATCGTTCCCGATGTCATGCTGGTCCCACTGGCGGCATTCGACCGCTTGGGGCATCGCATCGGCTATGGCGCCGGACATTACGACTACACGCTGGCGTACTTGCGCAAGATCAAAGCGATCACGGCGATCGGCCTTGCCTTCGCTGCACAGGAAATCGAGGCAGTGCCGGCGTTGGCGCACGACGTGGCGCTGGATTTTGTGCTAACGGAAACCAAAGTGTTCGATTTCCGGAGCTAGATTTGCGCATTCTTTTCGTGGGCGATGTTGTCGGCAGGGCAGGGCGGGCCGCCGTCTCGGAGCATTTGCCCGGCATGATCCGCGACTGGTCGCTCGATTTCGTCATTGTCAACGGCGAGAATTCGGCCGGCGGTTTCGGCATCACCGAGGTGATCTATCAGGAATTGCTCGACGCCGGCGCCGATGCCGTCACGCTCGGCAATCACGCCTGGGACCAGCGCGAAGCGCTGGTGTTCATCGAGCGCGCGCCAAAACTTGTGCGGCCGGCGAATTTTCCGAGAGGCGCCCCCGGCCGCGGCAGCGCGTTGATCGACACCAAAAAAGGCAGGCGTGTGCTGGTTGTCAATGCCGTCGGCCGCGTCTTCATGACGCCGTTCGACGATCCCTTTGCCATTATCAACCAGGAGCTCGAAGCTTGCCCGCTTCGGCAAGCCGCCGACGCCATCGTGGTCGACTTTCATTGCGAGGCGTCCAGCGAGAAGCAGGGCATCGGCTTCCTCTGTGACGGCCGCGCCAGCCTCGTCGTCGGCACCCATACCCATGTGCCGACCGCCGACCATCAGATCCTTCCCGGCGGCACCGCTTACATGACCGACGCCGGCATGACCGGCGATTACTTGTCGATTATCGGCATGCAGAAGGAAGAGCCGCTGCGGCGTTTCACGACGGGCATTCCATCAGGGCGATTCGAGCCGGCGGGCGGCGTGGCGACACTGAGCGGGGTCGCGGTCGAGACCGACGATGCGACCGGGCTCGCGCTCAAGGTGGCGCCGGTGCGGATCGGCGGCCGGCTGGAGCCGACGCTGCCGGCGTTTTGGTGAGGTAGAGAGGCTCTTCAGCTCTGCCGAAAACCCATGCGGAACGCGCCCCAATGGCGGCCGCGGATATGGATCGGCGAGGACAGGTCTTTCATCAGCACGAAATTGCCGCCGCCCATGTCGCGCCGGTAGGTTTGCAGCAGGAACGGCCTGGTGTTCGCTGCTACCTTCTGGACCGCGCGATCTTTGAACAGCCGCCGGTTGCGGCAGTTGGCGTTGTTCCAGACCGGATCGGGACCCTGCGGCAGGCGATAGTTCGGATTATGGGTCGGGAGATAGCCGCCCTTCGCCCAGGCGACGCAAAACACGATGCGCGGATCGGATTTCTGGATCGGATCCTGGATCGGCGGCAGGATCCGATCGGTGAATTCGACGTAATTGGTGAGGTATTGGCTCGGATCGGTACCTGGAATCTTGCGGTAGTTCTCGTCCATCAATTGCTCGAGGCTGATCTCGCCGCGCGCGATGGATGCTTCGAAGGCTTCCGAAATCCGCTTGGCGGTGTCGACGACGACGCTGATCAGCGGGGCGTCGGAGGTCTCCACGCCGCTATCGGCGATCAGCGCGATCAGCTCCTCGGAAACGTCGAGCAGCCGGGCCACGCGCTCGTCGGCATGCTTGAGGTCGTTCGACGACAGGTCGACGCCCTTTGCGAGATGGCCGAGCTCGTCGATCACGATGTCACAATGGGCGAGATTGGACGTCGCCGCCTTCGCCACGCCGTCGATCTCCCGGCCGACGGACGTGAAACCTTCCTGCATGCGGACGATGATGCTTTGAATCTGTTCGGCGCCCTCGCCGGCGCTCTTGGCGCGCGAGGAGACATCGCTGCTCTCGCCGATCAAATTGCCGACCTGGCCGTCAAGATCGCGAACGGTATCGCCGATCAAATGCGTGGCCTTCCGCGTCGCTTCGGCAAGGCCTTTCACTTCGCTGGCGACCACCGCAAAGCCTTTGCCTGCCTCGCCGGCGCGCGCTGCTTCGATGGTCGCATTCAGCGCGAGCAAATTGGTCTGCTTGGCGATGGCCTCGATCGATCCGGACACCTTCGCAACCTGCGCCAGGGCGCTTCCGACCGCGCCCAGTCTGGTTTCGATGCGGCCGACCGCTTCGACCAGTTCGGCGATGTGCTTGACCGCGGTATCCACCGCAATGCGCGATTGGGCGATTTCACCGACGGCCGCGGAGGTAGCCGTCTGCACCGCCTGTGATGCGTTGGCGATGTTGTGATTGGCGGCGACCATCGTCTCGGCAGTCTTTTGCAGATGTCCGAAGCGGTCGGACTGGGCGGATACGCGCTGTGCGACTTCCTGCACATTGCCGGCGACGTCCGCGAGCTCGACCCCGAGACCGCCGATCTTGTTCGCAAGCTGATCGACCAGCCGCTCGCTTGCCGAAGGGGCGGCTGTTGCCGTCTCCAGGTTTGCAGTCTTGAGGGTTGCAGGCTGGAGGTTTTCGAGCTTGGCGTTCATAGCTTGTACGCGGTCCGGAAACCGCCCCAGTGCCGCCCTTTGACGCGGATCGGCACGTCGATCTCGCGCATCATGATGGTTTTGCCGTTGCCCATGTCGCGGGCGTAGCTTTGGATCAGAAAGGAACGTTGGTTGCGTCCCGCGGCGAGCCCCGCCGGGTCGTTGAAGATACGGCGGTTGCGGCTGTTGGCCGTGTTGAAGGCGACGTCGCCGGGTCGCTGCGGATGCGAATAGATCTTGTTGTGCACCGGCAGGTAGCCGTTGCGGTCGACCATCACGCAGAACACCATGCGCGGGTCTTTGGCGAGGAACGCCTCCTGGAACGGCGGCAGCGCGCGCTCGGCCCACTCGAGGATCCTGGTGCGGTGCTGAAGCGGGTTGGAGCCGGGTATCTCGACATAATTTGTGTCGAACATGTCCTCGATCGATATCGCGCCGGTCGCGACGGCGTTTTCAAAAATCCTGGTCAGCGCAACGCCGGCTTCCATGGCGCGGGTGACGAATTCAGTGTTCTCCTCGCGGATCGACCACAATTTGTCTTCGATCTTTTCCTTCAATGGCGCGTCCGCTGCCTGGAACAGCGCCCGCGTGCCAGCCTTTGCGTGCTCGGTGATGCGCAAGCGACAGGCGCCGATATCCTGCAGGGTGCCGTTGAGGCTTTGGTGTGCCGGCAGCTTCTCGGCATCGGGTCCGGCGATCAGAATGTCTGCCATGGAAATTTCATAGACCGGCGCGGTGATCGCGCCGCGCGCGGTCTGGATTTCGACTTGCAGGTGGCACGGCAGCCGTTCGTGCTTGCGGCGCTCTTCGCTGTCACCCTGACGCAGCAGCACGGCGCTGCGGGACTTCAGTTTCTGCGCGAAGGTGGTCACCGCCTTGCCGGCATTGGCGACGCTCTCGCCGTGCGCCTCGGCCTCCCTGGTTGCGGTGTCGATTTCACTGGCGCGGTCGCCGACCGAGGCGATGAAGTCGGCAGCGGAGGCTGCATTCTCGGACATTTCGCCGGTGGTGGCGCTCTGCTCCGCCACCGCGCCGTTGACGTTTTCGAACACCGGGCGGATCGCCTCGATCGCCTGCGCGATCCGATGCACCGCATCCGCCGATCCCGCCGAGTCCTTTTGCAACGCTTCGATCTTCTTGGTGATTTCCTCGGTCGCGTTCTGGGTCTGCACCGCGAGCGCCTTGACCTCGGTGGCAACCACCGCAAAGCCGCGCCCGGCGTCGCCGGCGCGTGCGGCCTCGATGGTGGAGTTGAGCGCGAGCAGCGTGGTCTGCCGCGCGATCTGCGCGATCAGATTGACGACATTGCCGATCGCGGCCGAGGATTCCCGCAGCCGGTCGACATTGGCGCGGGCTTCCCGCGCGGCGGCGCTGGCCTGGTCGGCGAGCTTGCCGGCGTCACGCACCTGCGAGCCGATGCCTTGCGCGGATTGGGTGAATCTCTCGGCCGCCTGAGCGAAGGTGGTCGCGGTGCCCTGGGCGGCGCTGGTACGCCCGTTGAGCGCGCCGGTGCGTTGG
>VAZV01000110.1 GCA_005884765.1 Alphaproteobacteria bacterium | reverse complement strand
GCGACCGAACTTGCCGCGCGCTCGAGCTGGCGGATCATCGCGCCCAGTTCAAGGTCGAGCAGTTCGAGAATTTCCCTGGCCGAATCGCTGTCGCCGCCAGCGGCAATTTCGGGAGCCGCGGCCGGCTTCGCAGGCTGCGGTTCGACCGCGGGCGCAGCCGGCTCCTGCACTCGCTTTCCAAACAAACCGAACGCCATGGACCTCTCGGGGGAGATGCGAAATCGAATAGGGCATCCTCGCACCGCCTCGTGAAGTCATGGTTAACGATTGCCTCATATTCCGGCAGGCGGCACTACTGCCATACCGAAATGGGCCCCCCAATCTTTGATTTCGGTAATTCTACGGACTATAAGGCCGCGCTTTCACCCCTCACTGCTGGACGATTCCAAGAGACCCCGCATGGCTGGCCATTCCCAATTCAAGAACATCA
>VAZV01000109.1 GCA_005884765.1 Alphaproteobacteria bacterium | reverse complement strand
GAAGATCAGGAATTCACGTCCATCCGCCCGCTGGTCGACTGGCTCGATTACAACGGCTATACCGTCGTCACCAAGGCGACCAAGGAATTCATCGACGCGAGCGGCCGCCGCAAGGTGAAGGGCAATATGGACATCGAGCTCGCCGTCGATGCCATGGAACTGGCCGAGCATATCGGTCAAATGGTGCTGTTCTCCGGTGACGGCGATTTCCGCCCGCTGGTGGAAGCGGTGCAGCGCCGCGGCGTCCGCGTCACCGTGATCTCGACCATTTCCAGCCAGCCGCCGATGATCGCGGACGACTTGCGGCGTCAGGCCGACGTCTTCATCGACCTAGTGGAATTACGATCCAAGCTTGCCCGCGAACCGTCCGAACGCCTGGCATCGCGCGAACCACGCATTCAAGCGCAGCTTTGATCCGCTGGCCTCACCGTCTCAGGTGCCGGGCCCGCCGCGATGTCCCTTTAGCGCGGTGTCGAGGCACATGATCAAGGCTGGTACGGCGAATGGCTTCGCCAGGAAGCAAATCGCTCCGGCCGTCAGCGCCCGGGTGCGGACCCCTTCATCGGGAAAGGCCGTGATGAAGATAAACGGCACATCGTAACCCCGCGTTCGCATCGTCGCCAGCAGGTCCAAACCGCCCATCACCGACATCTGCATATCCGCGATCACGCAGGAGGTTTCACTCAAATGGGGTGATCGCAGGAATTCCTCGGCCGACGCGAATGTGTGGACGAAGTAGCCTCGCGATGCCAGGAGATTGTCGGTCGCAGCGCGGACCGATGGGTCGTCGTCAACAACGGAAATAACCGAAGGCATAGACAAGACGACCCTCCTGACGCGCCAAGCCGGTGCCTAAGCGTAGCTGCCAGTCGGAAAGTGGGCCGCTCGCCAAGATTGTAAAATCATACTTAGGTTTGTACGTTCGAAGGCTTGGCCTTACTAATTCGGAGCGTCTCAGCCATCCTGATCAAATCGGCCAACGAGCGCGCCCCCATCTTCTTCATCAGGTGCCCGCGATGGATCTTGACGGTAATCTCGGCAAGTCCAAGCTCTGCTGCTATCTGTTTATTCATCAAGCCGGAAGCGACCAATGCCAAAACCTCCCGCTCGCGGGAGGTCAAGGTCTCGAACATGGACTGCAAGTTCGAGACCGTCTTCTCAGCTTCGCGCCTGTTCCGATCCCGCTCAATCGCCTTTACCACGGCATCAAGCAGGTCCTGATCGCGAAACGGCTTGGTCAGAAAATCGACCGCTCCGCCCTTCATGGCCCTCACGGTCATCGGAATGTCGCCATGGCCGGTGATAAAGATAATCGGGATGTGAATGTTCGCGCTGGCCAGCTCGGTTTGAAGATCGAGCCCGCTCAATCCCGGCAGCCTGATGTCAAGGACCAGGCAGCTGGCGACGTCTGGAACCTTGCTTTGCAGCATTTCTGGCGCCGAGCCGAACGCCTCAACCTCCAAGCCGACCGATTGAAAAAGGTTGGTGAGCGCCCTGCGCATCGATGCATCATCGTCGATGATGAAGACGATCGGCTCCCGGACGTCAGCGGGTTCGTGCCCTCGTTTGGGTCGCTCGATCACGACGAATCCTCTTGATGCACGGGCAGAACGACTTGAAATGTCGCGCCTCGCCCCGCATTGCAGCAAGCTGACAGTTGTCCGCCATGAGCTTCCACAATCGAACGGCAGATCGAGAGTCCCATCCCCATGCCGCCGGATTTGGTGGTGAAGAAGGGATTGAACATGCGCTCCGCATCCTCTCTGGAGATTCCGACGCCGCAATCGGTTACGGTTAGAAAGACGCGGCGCATATCCTGCTGGCCTGACCGCATCGCCAGTTCGCGCGGTCGATCCGTGACTGATTGCATGGCTTCAATGCCGTTCATCACCAGGTTGATGATGACCTGTTGCAGTTGGACCCGGTCGCCCAGGATGATGGGCAGAGCGGGCGTCAGGTCCATTCGCAATGATACCTGGTTGCTGGTTAGCTCGCGCTGCACCAGCGCCACGGCCTCCCTGACGACCTCATTGAGGTCCAGCGGCACCTTCTCGATATCAGTCTTCTTCGCCAGCGCGCGGACGCGCCGGATCACTTCACCAGCCCGATTGCTGTCGTCGACGATCCATTCCACCGAACGGCGCGCGGCGTCGAGGTCGGGCGTTTCGCGGTCAAGCCAGCCCAGACACGCCGCCCCGTTGGCGACGATGGCCGCGAGCGGCTGGTTTATTTCGTGGGCGATGGAGGCCGTCAGTTCGCCCAGTGTCGTTACGCGGGTCACATGCGCAAGCTCCGCCTGCGCCTTGCGCAGTGCCTGTTCCGCTTCATCCGCGCGGATCATCGCGGTAATATCGGTGCTGACGCCCCTGTAACCGAGAAACTCGCGGTTCGCGCCGAAGAACGGTTTGCCGCTGGTCCTGACATAGATCGACGATCCTGTCCGGTTCACAGTGCGATACACCAGATCGCGAAATGGAAGATGCGCGTCGAGCGTCGCCCGATGTTGACTCCATTTTTCGGGTTCGGATTCGAGATCGCAGGCAATGTCCCAGCGATACGCGCCGATCAGGCCGGAGGCCAGGATGCCCGCAGCATTGGTATGTTCCGAAAGGTGGGTGACCCGGTGATCCGCCCCGGTCTCCCACAGCCAGTCGGAGGCCGTTTCGGCATAGTCGCGAAAGCGTTGCTCGCTTTCAAGCAGCGCAACAATGGCGTGTTCCAGCTGTTCTCTTGCGGCGTATTGCGCGGTGATGTCCATGTGCGTACCGACGAGCTCACTGACTTCGCCGTCGCGGTCGAGGACGGCATGCGCCACGGAATGTACGCGCTTGATGGATCCATCCGGGAGAACGATTCGAAAATCGAATTCGAGTTCTTCGCTCTTCTGTTCGACCGCCCGGCGCACCACTTTGCCGAGCTGCTGCAAGTCTTCCGCGGGGATACGAGCCTGGATAGCCGCCGCCGGTACGACCTCTTCCGGATCAAATCCAAACAGGCGAAATACTTCGGCCGACCGATAGATGAAATCGCCGCGGCGCACGTCCCAGGCCCAACTGCTCGTATGGCTCAAGCGTTGAGCTTCCGCCAAATAGGATTCGCTGCGACGCAGCCTTTGCTCCGCTTCCTTGGCCACCGTGACATCGGTGACCGCGCCGACAAACTCGAGGCCGCCGGACGCATTTATCGTGGCGCGCGCGAGCGCGAGGAGATGCTTTACCGAACCGTCCGGCATCAGCAACCGGTATTCATGCTCGAAATCGTTGCCGTCGCGCGAGGCCTGATCGACGGTCTTTTGCACGGCCGCGCGATCTTCCGGATGGGTGCGTTCAACGACGAACTGCAAGGTCGGCTTCGTCATAGGGTCACACTCGAATATCCTAAAGGTCTCGTTGGACCAGATGATCTCACCGGTGGCGACGCTCCAGCCGAAGCTGCCGGTTCGGCTCAATTCCTGTGCCTGGGCGAGATAGGCTTGGCTCTGCTGCAGGGCATTTTCCGTCTGCTTGCGCTCGGTGATATCCTCGCACGCGATCAGTAGGATGAGCTTGCCGTCGGAGCGACGCATAGCCTTGGCGTTTTCGCGCACCCACAGCATCGAGCTATCCTTCCTGATCTTCTGAATTTCCCAGGTATGAGATTGGCCGACGCTTTCCAGGCAGACCGCGACGCACTTGCGAACGAACGCGCGATCTTCCTCAACAAAGACACCCAGCACGGATTGGCCAATCAGCTCCGCCGGTGAATAACCGAGTTGGGCGGCGCCGAAGGTGTTCACATTCAGAACCGTTCCGTCCGCATCGACCATGAAGTACATGACCGGGTTGTGCTCGAAGACTTCGCGCCATTCCGTTTCGCTGTCACGCAAATCGACCTGACTACGCCGGAGCTTCGCCTCGGTCTCGAGCGCCGCCTCCTTTTCCTCGCGGGTATTTCGGATCAGGCGCGTCACAATCAACGACGTAAAAAAGAAGGCGAACAGCACCACGACATCGTGCGGTGCGTCGAGCCTGAACTGGAAGATTGGCGGAGCAAAGAAATAAGCCAAGCTTGTAACCGACACGATCGAAAGCAGGGCTGACGCCGTAAAGCTGCCCATGAGGGAGAACAGCACGATCACAATCAAATAGGCGAAGGCCGCCGTGGCGAGGTCGACGTGAAGCCAAAGGAAAGCCAGCGTCACCAGCATCAGCACGATGCTGCCGAGGAAAAACTGCGCGGCTAAACGTGCCAAATTCCTGGTCTGGTTGCGCTTCATTCGCAAACCGTCCCGGCTCTCTCCGGCGGACCGTCCGGCGCTCCCCTGTAGACCAGATTAGAGCATTTTGAGCGAAAAATCGGCAATTCGTTCAGGGCTTAGCGAGGTTATTGGACGCGGTTCCACGAGTGCTCGGATTATAAACCTTCGTATAGCTGTCCCAACCCTTTCGATGTCGGACATTTACCTCCGTACGATTGAGCGATCCACCTCAATCGCTTTAGCCTCGCTGCCGATCGGGAATAGCCGTTTGCGGGACGCAAATGGGAGGTGGCACACCGGAGAGTGAGACTCTGCACCCCGTGCCCCCATGCACCGCGCGAAATGGCAGACCACCACCGATCCGGAAAGCCGCACTTCACTTCACGCGTACGGGACATGCGATCGCGACAACGAATGCTCGATGGGCAATACCCAGGAGAGATCCACAGGAGACGGAAATGCTCGACAATCCTCAGCACCTCCCGCATAGCGCAACGAAACAATGCGCTATTTGCAACGGAAAGTTCGGCCTCGTCCGCTATTACTCCTGGCGAACCGCCCTTTGTTCAAAGAGGTGCCTTGAACAGTTCAAGTTCCGTCGGGAAGGCGACCGCAGATGGTTATGGCGATCTCGCGCCGCCTGAGGACAGTGGCAGCGCGTATCGGGCAGCAATTTCCTGCCGCTCGGCATTTCGCAACGAGGAGCCGGCAAGTTGAACCTTCGATGCACGCTTCTCTGGCTCTGCTGCGTTAACCGCTCCACTGCGGTGAGCCGTCCCGCTCATCGAAAATCGCGCAAGAGCCTCTTGAATGGCTCAGATGGAAACGACGAAGGGGACGGACCATCATGAAATTCATACTGGTCAATCACAGGACACCTCTCAGCCCGTCGACCTGTATCGAGTGTTCCCGATCGCTAGAAGCGGGCTACCTGCGAGATGTGTCCACGCAACGCAAGTACTGTGACCACCACTGTTACCTTCGATACGAGGCCAAGAGCCTGTTCATGCCGTGGCTTGCTATCACGCGCGCCGATCATGGGCCTTCGATGAACTATCCCGCCCAACTCGGCATGATCACCTCGCTGGCGGCCGCTTCGTGCTGGTGTTACGCCATTCCCATGACAGTGGCCTCAATTTCGCTGGTCGAGAGCGCCCTTCGCATGCACGACTTGATCGCGGCGGAGAGGTTTCGGGTACCTATCCCAAGCTGACCAGGTGCGCATGACGCATTGCGCGCCGATGCTGCCCAAAGTCTGGGGCACGCCGCGCACGGTCGCAGAACCGGCGGCCGATA
>VAZV01000108.1 GCA_005884765.1 Alphaproteobacteria bacterium | reverse complement strand
TGCCGCCCGGCACGCCGCGTTGGGGAAGCGAATGGAAGAAGGCCGTCGCCCATTACTATCGCCGGAACATGACAATCAGCATTCACGCAACCTGCCTGAGTTATCGCCACAATTATCTGGATCTGGATCCGACCTACAAAGACGCCTATGGCCTGCCGCTGTTGCGCATGACGTTCGACTGGAACGAGAACGAATTGCGCATGATGAAGTACCTGAACGAACGCTGCATCGAGATCGGCCGGGCGCTCAACGGTTCGCGCCTGGGGGGCACGAACAAGGGCACGCATTTCGGTATCACGGGATACCAGAGCACGCACAATGTCGGCGGCGCCGTGATGGGCAGCAATCCGTCGACCAGCGTGGTCAACAAATACCTGCAGTCGTGGGACGTTTCGAACCTGTTCGTGGTGGGCGGCAGCGCCTTCCCGCAGCAACCCGCGAACGGCCCCACCGAGACGATCGGAATGCTGGCCTGTTGGGCGGCCGATGCGATTAAGGACTATGTGCGCAACCCGGCCTCCTTGGTCTGAACAGCAACGAGGGTGCCGGCCGTTGTGCGCCTGGATAATCCGCGCGACAATACGACGGGCGAGGTCCTACGGACTTTCGCTGCCGTCGCAGAGACCTCGGGAGGAATGACCATGGCGTTTGTCAGATGTTATACCGGCACGGATGGTCAGTCGCACTTTGAAGACCTGGACCTGCTCCCACCTGACATCGAGAGGTCAATCGAGCAGGCCACCAGCAGTATCACTTTCACGCGTTCGCCCAACGGGCGTTTCAGCGATTGGCACAATGCGCCGCGCCGACAGTACGCCATTTTCCTCTCCGGAGCACAGATGGAGGTCGTGATCGGCGATGGCACCACCCGGCGGTTCGGCCCCGGAGACGCCGTCCTGTTCGAAGACCTCACGGGACAAGGGCACACCAGCCGGAGTATCGGGGGCGACCGTCTGACCGTGATCGTGCCCTTGGCGGATTAGCCTCTTCCGGGAAGGGGAAAAAACATGGCTGACAAGGTGCGCTACAACAAGATCATCGACCTCCTCGAGCGCGGCAAGCCGGTGTTCAGCACCAGCACGGTCCCCAACGGCAATCTGGATGACCTGACCTACGTTGCCGATGCCGACTACGACGCGGTCGTCATTGAAATGGAACACGAGGGCTTTAGCTTCTCCACCCTGCGCACCTCCCTGCAAGTGCTGCTGAACCGGAAAAGGATTGCCGAGAAGGGCAACCTGCAACCCGACGTGGTGCCATTGGTCCGGATTCCTCCAAACGCCCGCGAGCGCGACCAGTGGGTCATCAAGCAGGCACTGGACACCGGCGTGTATGGTCTGGTGTTGCCCCACCTGAGCACGGTGGCGGACGCTCAAGCCGCCGTCGCCGCGGCACGCTATCCCCAGGTGCTGGGCGCGCAAGACTTCGAACCGGCGGGGGAGCGCGGTTGGGGCAATCGCATCGCCTCACGATATTGGGGCCTAACCCCGCAAGAATACTACGACGCAGCCGACCTGTGGCCGCTGGACCCAGACGGCAATATCTTGCTGATAGGCATCGTCGAAGAAGCAGAAGGGGTGCAGAACATACGCGACATCTTGCGTCAGGTGAGGGGCATCGGCGCCATCTGGGCAGGTTCCGGCGACATGTCGGTGTCGATGGGATTGCGGGGCGAGGCCAGCCATCCGGCGGTGCAAGAAAATGTGCTACGCGTCCTGGCCGCCTGCAAGGAGTTCGGCGTCCCCTGTGCGACGGTAGCCACCGCTGACGATGTGGCGATGCGCCTCGAACAAGGCTTTCGCATCATCATGACCGCCCCGGTGAGAAGCACGCCAGGGCTGGCTGAGGGACGCCGCCTCACCGGCCATTAATTACGAATTTACCCGCACATACACCCCGGCAGAACCTGGAGCATGCGTCATGGCCTGCCGCATGCGGGGCGAATTGGGCGAGGAATGTTCCTGTTGCTCCTTCCATTCCGGGCTTTCGGGTACGGCGGTGCTGGCAAATTCGTAAACCGTGCTGTAACCGCTGGTGCCCTCGAGGACCCGATAGCGGCGGGCGTAAATCACTCCCGGAACCTTGCGGTACCCTGGCACATATTCCCCGCTGTACCAGGCGTTCCACTCTGCATCGACCTCGGCGGGAACGGACATGCGGCCAATCTGCAATACCGGAGCCATGCCACGGTCCGGCATTTCCACGCCGTCGGGGTAAATCTGCTCTCCGACAATGCGGGTTAAATTTTTCCCAATCACGGACGGCGAGACTTTCTGCCCCCACGGCGTCCGCGGCCGGCTGGTAAACGCCGGCGTCTGCATCACCGCCACGCTTTCCAGTTCATAGCATGCCAGGTACTTCGGGCCACCCTTGACCGCCTCGTAGCGGGCCGCCGAGAGAATGCCCGGTACCGACAGCAATTCCGGTAGATGTTCCTTATTATACCACTCGTTGAATTCCTGGACGTGCTGGGCGTCGATATCAACGTACACCATGAAAATCCCGCGACCTTTTTGTGCCATGTGACCGTCTCCTCTGTGGAGCGTAGCCGCCATCCTTTTGCGTCGTCTTGTTGGCACCCGGTCCTCACGCCTGGAGCCCAGGAGAGACACGAGACACCAACTGGGGAGCCATCTTAGCGGACATTCCCAGATTCCGGGGGCTGTTGAGCGCGATCTTCCGTCTCATCGAGGCACACCGCAATGAAATTCGGGAGCAACCGGCCTCGTTCGCAGCCAAATTTCGGGTTGTTCGCCTCGAAGCCATTTCCATACGTCTACCCAGCAACCCGCCCCTTACAAGGCCCGCTCTCGCCCCACTTGACGGTCACCCGCGAGCATCAAGTCAGGAGGGGGAAGACGACAACGAACTTGATGTTGCTGCCCACATTCCGGTGGAAGCGTGTGAAGGCGGGATGCCAGAGGTTTTGTCGTCGGCGATAGCGCGGAGTCAGCCTTTGCGTGCATGATGATCCTCTTGGGAGGGCACGCGCATGATCGTACGGATATATACTGGCCAAGACGGCCAGACCCATTTCGAGGATCTCCCTCTGCCGGCTGAGGAGAGCCACAACGTTGCAGTCCAGGCGGGCGCCAACCT
>VAZV01000107.1 GCA_005884765.1 Alphaproteobacteria bacterium | reverse complement strand
GACCGGGCCGGATCTCGAGGTCGAGACCGTCGATCGCCTGCACCCCGCCGAAGCTCAGCGCCACCTGTTGCAGTGTCAAAGCGCCGGCATTAGGCGTGGTGCCAAGCAGCCGCTCGAGCAGGTCGGGCCGCGGAATGATTGCGCGGTCGCTTTCAAGCGGGCGACGGTTCTTGAAATCAAGCAGTTCGGCAATCCCGCCGGGGATCACCAGCACGATGACAAGCAGCAGCGCCGCATAAAGGAAGGTCGACCACGCGACCAGGGGCGCCGCGAATTCCGGCAGCACGGTCAAGAGAATCGTGCCGAGCAGTGGGCCGAGAATCGAGCCGCGTCCACCGATCAGGATAGCGATGAAGAACAGCACCGACAGGTCCAGCGTGAACGCGTCGGGCGTGATATAGGATTGCAAGGCGGCGAATAGCCCGCCGGCAACTGCCGCGACGGCGCCGCTGAACAAGAACACGGCCCCCAGCAGCGCGGGCTTTGCGATGCCGCTGGCTTCCGCCGCGACCTCCGCGTCGCGGATCGCGGTGAGCGCGCGGCCGAAGCGGCTTGCCGCGATATTCGCCGTCATCCATGTGCAGATCGCAGCTAAGCCGAAGCAGAAATAATAGAAGCCCCATTGGGAGGCGAACGGTTCGGGGAAGATCGGTCCGGCAACACCGACGCCGCCACCGGTGACGCTCTGCCAGGCCAACGCCACCTGGGTGACGATGGTGGCGAAGCCAAGCGTCGTGATGGCGAAATAGAAGGTGCGCAGCCGCAGCGCCGGCAGGCCGATGATCAAGCCGAAGATGGCGCCGACCACGGCTGCAATCGCCAGCGCCAGATAAGGCGGCAACGCCGGCATGACATTGCCGGCCGCGAGCACGCTGGTGGTGTAGGCTCCGAGCGTGAGTAATGCCACCCAGCCGATCGCGATCTGGCCGGCGAAGCCTACGACCAGGTTGAGGCCGGACACCAGCACCCAATAGACGCAGGCGCGGGTTGCGATCACTCCCCAATAGCCGCCGCCGAACAGCGGGAACAACACGCCGACGACGAGCAGCGCCAGGAAGGGCAGCGCCGCGCCGAGCGTGCTCACGGAGCCGAGCACGGTCGGCCGGCTCGGGCGCAATTGTGTCGCCTGGGTATCCATCAGACCCGGCGCCGCAGGGCCGAGCCGGCGAGGCCCTCGGGGCGCGCCAGCAGGACGATGATGAACACCGTGAAGACCGCCACCGAGGCGAAGATGCCGCCCACCAGGAAGTTCGCACTTTGCTGAAATAATCCGAGCAAGAGGCCAGCAACCACGGCGCCGCGGTTGTTGCCCATCCCGCCGAGCGCGACCGGGACGAAACCATAGAAGGTCAGCATCGGCGCATTGGCAAAGAAGGCCAGCAACATCTCGCCGCCGGCAAAGCCCGCCAGCGCGCCGATCACGCCGGCGAGCGCAAAGCTCGCCATGCGCAAGCCGCGTTCCGGCAGGCCAAGGGCGCGCGCTGCAAAACTGTCCTCGGCGATCGCCAGAAAGGCATGGCCGATGAGCGAGTGGCGATAGAGCAGCTCGAGGCCGACGATCACAACCGCGCAGGCAAGCATCGGCAGCCAGAACTGCTGATCGAATTCGCCGCGGGCGATGTCGAACAGCCGCGGAAACGGCTGTGGCTCCGTGCTCCATTCGATCGCGGTGAACTGCTGGACCATCAGCGCCAGCGCCAGCGTGGAGAGCACGTAGAGATGCTGGTCCAGGCTCTTGAGCACCGGCCGCACGGCGACGATCTCGGTCACGATGCCGAGCACCGCGCCGCCGGCCAGCGCAAGGAGGAAGCCTGCGGCCACCGGCATGCCCATGCGAGCGATGAACAGCGACCCCAGCACGCCGCCGAGCATCCCAAGCGTGCCGGCGGTGAAGGAGAACACGCGCGAGGCGGAGAACATCACATTATAGGTGATGGCGATCAGTGCGTAGATGCAGCCGATCGCTACCCCGGACAGGACGATGGATTGGACCATCGGCTCAACTGCCGTAGCCGGGAGCCAGCCTGAACGAGCCATTCTTGAGCGAATTGGCCTCGACCATGACCACTTCGTCGTCCGGATAGCCGTCGTGGCGATCGGGTGTAAAGGAGATATCGCCGTAGACGCCCGGGAATTCCTTGAGCTTGTTAAGATAGGCGACGACCTGCTCCGGCTCGGTGCCGACGTTCTTCATCGCCTCGGCGATCATCCGTGGTGAGTCATAGCCGAGCGCGATCCACCACAAGAGCGTGTCGCCCATTTCGATCTTGGCGCTCTTCAAACGGTCGACGAAGGCGTCGGTACGGTCGGACAGCTTGCCGTCGGCGCCGGCGCAAACCGGGCGGAAATTGTTCGGATAGACCTTGGCCCAGTATTCGGGCTTTTCCAGCAACGCCTGGGTCTGGCCGGAGCCGAGCGTGGTCTGGCCGACGATCGGCACGTCCCATTGCATCTGCCCGCGCGTATTGATGATGCGCGACAGGAAGCCGGCGTTGACGCTCCACGGCATGATCGCTTCGGCGCCGGCCGATTGCATGCGCAGGAGTTCAGGCTTGAGGTCCGGATTGGCCGCGTCGACGTTGCCCTGATAGACGACTTCGGCGCCTTTGGCCTTGAGCATCGGCACATAGGCGTTGACCGATGCCGTGCCGTAGCCGGTGGTATCGCTGATGACAGCAACTTTTTTGCGCTTGAGCACATCCATCACATAGCGGTTCGCGGCGCCGCCGATTTGCTGGTTGGTGGGCGCGTTGCGAAAGCACATCGGATATTTCTTCGGGTCGGTCAGGCTGTCGACCCAGCAGGGATGAACTTGCGGGGTATTCGTGCGTGCAAGCAACGGCACGACGGCGAGCGACTCGCCGGAATTGACCGGGCCAAAGACGACGCTCACCTTCTGCCCGCGCGTGAGCTCGGCTGCTCCATTCACGGCCTTGGTCGGATCGCTTTGGGTGTCGCGGGTGATCAGCTCAATCTGTCGCCCGTCGATGCCGCCTCCCGCATTAATCTCCTGCACCGCCAACTGGATGCCGCGATTGATGCCGACGCCGGTGGACGACGAGGGGCCGGTGAGCGCCGGAAGATAGCCGATCAGGATCGGCTCTTTTGCTGCGATTGCAGGCTTGACAAAACTGCCTGCAATGGCGGCAGCGCCGGACGCCAGCGCTTGACGACGGGTAATCGACATTCTGATTTTCTCCCTGAGCTTGCCTTGATTCACTCCCGAAGCTTGTCGAGGTTTCTTCGACCTCGGTTTCTTGATTTCCTGGACTGCCGCGAGGCACTATAGCCTCGGCTTGATGGTCCGCAAGGCGTTCTGGCTCCGTCAAAAACTCAAACTTGCGTATAGTGGGTCTCGCGTGATCCGCCGCATGGACCCGCTTGTCTGTGCCGTGGAGGGCTCCTCCATCGGGTACAGAAGCCAGGGATGCGGCTGCTGTTTTCCTTCCCGCAATTGTGCAGTGCGTGGGTCCTTGCGTGCCCGAAGCCGCCGAACCTATGCCAACCGATGGAAGAAAAAGCGGACCAGTTCCTACCGTCAAAGACTTGTGATGGGCCGCCGTCAAAGTGAGGGGCTCGATGCACACTTCGATAATCGAGTGCTGATGTTTCCTTCAGTAATTGCGATCGTCGTTGCGTTAACAATCTTCAGCGTGAAAAACGGTCTTTTGGAAAAAGGCAGCCAGCGGCCTCGAAACGATTCAGTGATTTGGTAGCTGCCGTCTGCTGCGCCCTTGACGGATCTGATTGTCCTTTCGGCACGGAAGTCTCCTCGCATTTCAAATCGTTTGTCCTTGGAAAAAATCATTACTCTCGGAAAGGGTTGAGTTAAGACGGCATCGACACCGAATTGTTTGAGAAGCAAACATGCCAAGGCCGTCGAACCTGGAAACCGATCGTCCTTTGCGATCCATACGCCGCTGACCGGATAGATTTCAGCCGAAGCTCCACAAGAAAACAACGAAATGGCAATGGCAAGCCACGCCCGGTTTATGAAACCGGATCGGATGCCGGAAATGTAATGGGTGATGTGGATCATAGGGGGTTGCCCGCCTTTGATCGACTACACGTATGTTACCACTCCCGCTGTTCTGCCTTCTAGAAATATCTTCGAGCGGGACTTCTTCCGCCGAGCGGAGCGAATGGGATCCAGACCCGCACTTGACGCGCAACAAGATGCGATCAGCACACGGTCATCGTGCAAGCGATGCTGACGTCAGAACCCAAGATCTAATCGGAGTGAGCCGCTTACCTACCATCGTTCCAAATATCGGCCGCGAGCTTCCAGTCGTTTCCGACCTTTTCCCAGACCACAACATATTTCCCGGTCACTTCCTGCGGTGTCGACCCTTTGGTCTTCAAGCTGAAGGTCCCGATCTCCCGCGCCGCAGAGGGTCCGAGCGGCTTGACGTCGAGGGTTACGAGCTTCGGATCGCTAACTTGTTCCGTCATGCTTTTCCACATCGCCCCAATGGCGGTGTCGCCATGCACCATCGCAGAACCGGGTGGGAATGCGGTGGCATCAGCGGTGTAGAGCGATGCGACGCCGGCGAAATCGCCCTTATTGAAGAACTCGGTCCATTTCGCGTTGACCGCCTCAATTTCGGCCTTCTGGGCCGACGCCGATGCGATCGATCCGACGATGAATGCCATCGCTAGTGCAACCCTGCGCATGATCGGCTCCGTTCCCTGGTCAACAAGCGCGGCAGGCCGCGGCAACTCGCTCTTGGCGCCGCAGGTGATGTCTAGGGTTAGCCTATCTCAGCGAGGGTCGTTTGGCCACTGCGGTGCCTATGCGTGTCGTTTGACGACCCCGGTCGGGGTGGCGAAGCCTTCGATGGTTCGCATTCGCTTCTCGAGCCACCATCCGTATTCGGGAGCCCAGTCCTCGAACTTGGTGTTGATGCCGACATCGTGGGCCCAGTGATGGGCGATGTTCGGATTGAACTGGGATTGCCGGCCGACCGCGATCAGATCGGCCTGCCCCTTCTTGAGGATTGCTTCCGCCTGTTGCGCTTCGAGAATGATGCCGACCGCCATCGAGGCGATGCCCACCTCGTTTCGGACTCTCTCGGCGTACGGCACCTGGAAGCCGAGGCCGCGCGGGACTTGCGCTGCCGTCGCCGAGCCTGAAATGCCGCCGGAGGAGCAGTCGATCACGTCGACGCCACGGGCCTTCAATTCTCGGGCGAAGGCGACCGTGTCATCCAGATTCCAGCCGTCGTTGGCACCGTCGACGGCGGAGACACGGACAAACAAGGGCATCGTTTCCGGCATTTCGCGCCGCACCGCCTCGACGATCTCGAGCGGCAGGCGCATGCGCCCGTTGCGATCGCCGCCGTATTCATCATTGCGCGTGTTGGAAACGGGGGAAAGAAACGAGGCGAGCAGATAACCGTGAGCGGTGTGGATTTCGATCACGTCGAAGCCCGCTTCGACCGCATTTCGGGCCGCTTTTG
>VAZV01000208.1 GCA_005884765.1 Alphaproteobacteria bacterium | reverse complement strand
TGGCCGAGCGCCAGCAAGCGTTGCTCAATGCCCTGATGCGGGACCCCGCGGTCGCCTCGGTCGGTTCCGCGGTCGGCGCCGGCGGTGGCAACACGACGGTCAATGACGGCCGCGTTTACATTGCTCTCAAGCCGAAGAATCAGCGCGGCAGCATGAACGACGTGCTTGAGCGGTTGCGGACCAACCTCGCCAAGATCCAGGGAATCACGCTCTACATGCAAGCCGCGCAGGACATTACGATCGGCGGCCGTGTATCCAAGACGATGTATCAGTACACGCTAAACGACGCCGATCCCGGTGAGCTCAACCATTGGGCAGGGCTATTCCTCGACAAGATCAAGGCCATCCCCGGCATCACTGATGTCGCTACTGATCAGCTCAACGCCGGGCCACTGCTCGACATCACGATCAAGCGCGAAGTCGCCTCGAGCTACGGGATCTTGCCCTACACGATCGACAACACGCTAGATGACGCCTTCGGGCAGCGGATCGTCTCGACCATGTACACGACCTTGAACCAGTATCACGTCGTGATGGAGGTCGACCCCAAATTTCAGTACTCGCCCGAAGCGATCAACGGCATCTATGTCAAGTCGTCGAGCGGACAACAGGTACCGTTATCGACGCTGGTCGATACAGTGGTGAAGGTCGCGCCGCTCGTGGTCAACCATCAGGGTCAGTTCCCATCGGTGACGATCTCCTTCAACCTGCTGCCGGGCACCGCAATCGGACAGGCGACAAGCGCAATCCAGAAGATTGAGAAAGACCTCGGTAAGCCACTCTCGCTACAGACCAGCTTTCAGGGCAACGCCCAGGCATTCGGACAGTCGCTGTCGAGCACGCCGATCCTCATCGCCGCCGCGCTCTTCGTCATCTATATCATCCTTGGCGTGCTATATGAGAGCCTGATTCACCCGATCACGATCATCTCGACCTTGCCGTCGGCTGGCCTCGGCGCCCTGTTGCTGCTGATGGCGGTTCACTATGATCTCAGCGTGATTGCGATCGTTGGGATCATACTGCTCATCGGCATCGTCAAAAAGAACGGGATCATGCTGGTCGATTTTGCCCAGCACGTCGAGCATGAACAGGGGTTGACGGCCGAGGAGTCCATCTATCGAGCCTGCATCATGCGCTTCAGGCCGATCCTGATGACCACGATGGCGGCGCTGCTTGGCGGCGTTCCGATGATGCTCGGCAGCGGTGTAGGATCGGAGATTCGTCAGCCGCTCGGTTACGCCATCGTCGGCGGCCTCGCACTGTCGCAGGTTCTCACGCTCTATACGACGCCAGTCGTCTATATCTATCTCGATCGCTTGCAGACATGGCTGTTTGGGGAAAAGAAGCAAGCGGCCTCAGGCGATGTCGTACAGGCGCCCGCCGAATGACCGGTGTTTGACGGGGGCACTGTCCTGATGGCTTGATGCAAGGCGACCTGTATCGAATTGAGTAGTCATTATCATTGACGCGAAGCGACGCGACGCCGCTTTACTTCCGGAATACGCCAACTCAATACCAAGTGAATTCTCTAAACTCCAATTTAGTGGCCCTCCAATCAGCCGCTGTTTAACTTCACGGTTAGCAATCCAAAGTTGATCCGGGACGCCATGAGTTCTCCTCCTGCAATCCACATCGTCAGCCCGGCTGAATTCGATCAGACAACTGCGCAGACGCCGGGCTCCGAACGTCGCGCCGCCATCGCGCCGGCGCTCGGCATCGCGTCGGCAATTTGGGGCGGCCTGTTCGAGGTAGCGCCGGGATCGCGCACGGGCGTCCATCATCATGGAGAGCAGGAGACGATCGCCTATGTCCTATCCGGCGTCTGCGAAATCCGCTGGGGCGAGCGAGGAGACTCGGTCGCGCGTGCGAAGGCCGGCGATTTCATTCATGTCCCCGCCTTCCTGCCGCATATGGAAATCAATCCTTCGAGAGAGGAACCGTTTCGATGGGTCGTCGTGCGCAGCACCGCGACACCCATCGTTGTCAACCTTCCGGACGACACCTGGCCGTAAGCCGGATGTCTTCGCGAGGGGCAGCAGGACAACACCGGGCCGTAAGCCTGATGTCTTCCTGCAAGTAGTTTTCACGGGCCATGAACCAACGGAGCAATCATGGACGAGCAAGAATCCGATACTGAGCTCGGCAAAATTGAGGTCACCCGCCGCACGGTGATCGAGACCGGAGCCACAGCGCTGCTGTTGACCACGCTGCCGCGTGCCGCTCTTGCCGCCGGTCCGGTCGAAGACAATGAGCCACCCCCGCCCCCTGTGAGGGTCGACCTTCGGATCAACGGCCACCTCTATTCGCTGACGCTTGATCCCCGCACAACAGTGTTGGATGCCTTGCGTGAGCACCATGCCTGACGCTTGCGGTGATGCACGACGGCCAATCGATCACAACGATTGAGGGGCTCGCCGCCGGCGAGAATCTGCATCCCGTCCAGACTGCTTTTGTCGAGCGTGACGGCTTTCAATGCGGTTACTGCACCTCCGGCCAGATTTGCTCCGCCATCGGCATGCTGGCCGAGAGCCGGCAGGGCATGCCGAGCTATGTGACGGAAGACCTGATGCGAGCGGAGGCTGAACTCACCGATGTGGAGATTCGGGAGAGGATGAGCGGCAACGTCTGCCGCTGCGCGGCCTACCCCAACATCGTGGCCGCCATTAAGCAAGCTGCGGGGATCCCGACATGAAAGCCTTCACCTATCAGCGCGCCGATACGACGGCCCATGCCGCCGCGGCTACCGCAAAACCCGGCGCAAAAATCATTGCCGGCGGCACCAATTTGCTTGACCTGATGAAGTTGCAGGTCGAGACGCCCTCGCAGCTGATCGATATCAACCACCTCCCACTCGACAAGGTCGAAGAAACATCCGAAGGAGGCTTGCGCATTGGTGCGCTGGTCCGCAACAGCGATCTCGCGGCCGATCCCCGCGTGCGGCAGCGTTACGGCGTCCTGAGCCGTGCATTGCTGGCGGGCGCCAGCGCGCAGCTGCGCAACAAGGCAACGACCGGCGGCAATCTGCTGCAGCGAACCCGCTGTTACTATTTCTATGACATTACAAAACCCTGTAACAAGCGCAGCCCCGGCGCCGGCTGTGCGGCACTCGAAGGCTTCAACCGCATTCACGCCATCCTTGGCACGAGCGAGCAATGCATCGCGACGCATCCGTCGGACATGGCGGTGGCGATGCGGGCGCTCGACGCCATTGTAGAGACGGTCGATCGCAAGGGCGACACCAGGACCATTCCGATCGCCGAGTTTCATCGTCTTCCGGGCGACACTCCCGAGATCGAAACATCGCTCAAGCCAGGCGAAATCATCACCGCGGTGGCGCTGCCTCCGCCGCCTCGCGGCGTGCAGGTCTACCGCAAGGTCCGCGATCGCGCCTCGTACGCCTTTGCCCTGGTTTCAGTCGCCGCCATCGTTGATAGCGCGCGCGGCCGGATCCGCTCGGCGCGTCTGGCGTTCGGCGGGCTGGCGCACAAGCCCTGGCGATCGCCGCAAGCGGAGCAAGAATTGGTCAACGCCGCCGTGGGCACGAGCACTTTCAATGCAGCGGCAAACGCGGTTCTCGATGGCGCGCGTGGATTCGGCGACAACGATTTCAAGATACCGCTGACGCGCCGCACCCTGCACAGTGTTCTGGCAGAGACGACCGGGACCTAAGGGAGATACAGATGGAAATGAACTCACCCGTCGGCCCAAATGCACTCGATGCCCCGGGGATCGTCGGCAAGCCGATCGATCGCGTGGACGGCCGATTAAAGGTTACCGGCGGCGCGCGTTACGCCTACGAAATGCAGCAGAAAACCGTGCTGTACGGCTTTGTGGTCGAAGCCTCGATCGGAAAAGGAACGATCCGATCGATCGATACGCGAGCGGCGGAGAAGGCGCCCGGCGTCGTGCTGGTTCTCACCCATCGCAACGCGCCCACGCAGGGCACCGGCAATCACCGCGAAGCGCACCCGGTGCTTACTGGACCGCAAGTGACACGGTACGGCCAGCCTGTCGCCTTCGTGGTTGCTGAGAGCTTTGAAGAGGCCAGGGCGGCCGCTTACCTGGTGGATGTGAAATATGATTGGTCGAGCGGGAAATACGCGCTCCGTGCCAACGTCGACGAAGGGCGCATCCCCAAGCCAAGTGACGCACCCGCCGCCGACAGCGCAGTAGGCGATTTTGCGGCTGCGTTCGCCGGCGCGCCCGTGCAGATTGACGTGACCTATACCACCCCATTGCAAAGTCACGCGATGATGGAGCCGCATGCCACGCTTGCGATGTGGGACGACAACAAACTGATCCTGCACACTGCCAACCAGATGCTCAACCAGGGTCAGCAGGTCATCGCGACAACCCTGAAAATCCCCTTAGAGAATATACGCCTGATCAGCCCGTTCATCGGCGGCGGATTCGGCGGCAAACTCTGGGTCAATGCCGATGCCATCCTGGCGGCGATCGCTGCGCGGCAGCTCAAGCGGCCTGTAAAAATCGCGCTGACGCGACAGCAGATTTTTCACGTCACGACGCATCGCTCCGACACGATTCAGCGCATCCGCCTGGGCACCGATCGCGAGGGCCGTATCCTCGCGATCGGCCACGACGTGTTCTCCGGCAATCTACCCAGCGAGCAAACCTACGAGGGCGCCGCTCTCCAAACTCGCACGCTTTACGCAGGGCCCAATCGGCTGACCCGGCATCGTCTGGTGCCCCTCGACATTCCGGTTGCGTCGTCGATGCGCGCGCCCGGCGAGGCCGTGGGACTCATGGCGCTGGAATGCGCGATGGATGAACTGGCCGAGAAGCTCGACCTCGACCCGATCGAACTGCGCATGCGCAACGAGCCAAGCGAGGACCCGGAAAAGCACATTCCCTATTCCAGCCGTCATTTGGTCGCGTGCATGCAGGAGGGTGCGCGCCGCTTTGGATGGGACAAGCGCAACCCGAAACCGGGCCAGGTCCGTGACGGACGCTGGCTCGTTGGAATTGGCATGGCCGCGGCAACCCGCGGCAACCCGCTCCGGCTCTCCAAAGCCAATGTCCGATTGGATCCCGACGGCAATGCCACCGTGCGAATGGCGATGACCGATATCGGCACCGGCACCTATACAATCCTGGCGCAGATCACAGCCGAGATGCTCGGACTGCCGATGGAACGCGTCGTAGTCGAACTCGGTGATACCAGCTTTCCGGAAGCTGCGGGCTCCGGCGGTTCGTTCGGCGCCGGCAGTTCGGGCTCGGCGCTGTTCGAGGCTTGCGACGCATTGCGCGAAAAGCTCGCGCGGATCGCCGGCATGGATCCGGCAACCGCGCGCTTTGCCGACGGCAATATCGCGTCGGGAGAAAAGTCCGTGCGGCTGACGGACCTTGTCGGCACAGGCCTTGACGCCGATGGCGAAATCCAGCCAGGACGCAACAACAGGGACTTTTCGCAACAATCCTACGGCGCACATTTCGTCGAAGTTGGCGTCGACGCGGATACGGGCGAGGTGCGTGTGCGGCGGATGCTCGGTGTGTTCACTGCCGGCCGCGTCCTCAATGCAAAAACGGCGAGGTCGCAGGCGATCGGTGGAATGGTGTTCGGAGTGGGCGCGGCACTGCATGAAGGGATGACCCTCGATCCCCGCTTCGGCTATTTCGTCAATCGGGACCTCGCCGAATATCTCGTACCAGTGCACGCCGATATTCCGGCCATCGAGGCCATTTTTCTTGCCGAGCTGGACAACGAATCCAATCCGCTGAAGAGCAAGGGTATCGGCGAACTCGGAATCTGCGGCGCCGGGGCCTCGATTGCGAATGCTGTCTACAACGCATGCGGCGTCAGGATTCGGGACTACCCGATCACGCTCGACAAGTTGCTTACCGGCCTGCCGGTGCGTGCATGATCGGGACAGAAGTTGAAAGCCGCCGGCGCCGCAGAATCGTAGTTGCCGGGATGGCAATTGCCGCCGTCGCCATCCTGGCGAGCAGTCTTGCGAGCTCGCGCAGTGTGGCCGCTGGGCCGGAAGAGATGCCCTCGCCTCATACGACCGAATATGTACCGAGCATCAGCGACCTGATGATCGCGACGATTCAACCCCGACACGAGTGGCTCTGGCGCGCGGAGCAGAATGGGAATTGGGAATTTGCAGCCTACGAGCTTGGAAATCTGCGCGGCGCATTCAGGCGTCTGGGGCAAGCCCATCCAACTGAGCACGACACCTCCTTTCCAGACATGATTGCCTCCGTTACCGAGCAGCCATTCAACGAGCTCGACAGCGCGATCCAAGCTAAAGACACTGCGGCATACGCTAAGGCCTACGCCGATCTGACGGACGCATGCAATTCATGCCACCAGGCTCTCAACCACGGCGTGGTCGAAATTCGCGTACCGAACCGGCCGTCGGCGTCGGATCTCAATACCAATCGCGCGTCACGGAATTGACGTGCCGCGATAGCCCGTCCGATCCGCACATTCTGAATGTTAATTTAATGGCTCACGACAGTCGTGAAGCTATCTCTTAGTTAGCCCCAGTCGATTTTGGATAGGAGAGGAATCATGTTTTCGAGACGGGATGTGCTAGCGGTATCCGCTGCAGGCGCCGTGATGAGTGCAGGCGCGGCGCGCGCAGCCTCCTTCGGTAATCCGGACCAGCCGCCGCAAGGCGCGATCAACGCCAAAGGTCCTGGAAATCTCAAGGACCCCGGCCCGCAAAACCCCGCCATCGGCAACCAATTTCCTTCGACACAGTTTCCGCCGGCGACCGACGTCGGCGGCTTGCCGATGAACTGGGCTTCATTCAACAATGCGCCCAAGCGCGTCCAGAATGGCGGCTGGGCACGCCAAGTGACGCAGCGAGACTTCGCGATCTCGGACACGATTACGGGCGTCAACATGCGGCTGACGGCGGGCGGAATCAGGGAATTGCACTGGCACCAGGCCGCCGAGTGGGCGATCATGACTTACGGCAGTTGCCGTGTGACGGTTCTCGATGCCGTAGGCCGGCCATATGTCGCCGACGTCAATGAGGGCGACCTCTGGTATTTCCCGGCCGGCCAGCCCCATTCGCTGCAGGGTCTCGGCCCGGACGGTTGTGAATTTGTGATCTGCTTCGACGATGGCGACGCCAGCGAGTTCAATACGCTGCTGGTGACAGACTGGTTCGCCCATACGCCCCCAGAAGTGCTCGCCAAGAATTTTGGTGTTCCGGCAGAGAGTTTCGCCAAGATCCCCCTGCAAAATCTCTGGATCTTCCAGGGAAAACTACCCGGCGAGTTGGAATCTGACCGTACTGCCATCAGCAAAACCGCGGGTGTTCCACCGCATCCCTTCATCTTTCGGCTTGGCGCGGTTGCGCCGACGAAACAATCCAAAGCCGGCGACGTGCGGATCGCCGACAGCGGCAACTTCACCGTCTCGACGAGAATTGCGGCCGCGCTGGTAACTGTCCGCCCTGGCGGGGTGCGCGAGATGCACTGGCATCCCAATGCCGACGAATGGCAGTATTACATCAAGGGCAAGGCGCGCATGACGGTGTTCAATACCGGCCCGAACGCGCTGACGATGGATTTCAATTCCGGAGACATCGGCTACGTCAAGAAAAACTTGGGGCATTACGTTGAGAACGTCGGCGACACCGACATGACCTTTATCGCGGTGTTCAGGGCTCCCCGCTATGAAGAGGTCTCTTTGTCCGACTGGCTGACCCATACGCCGCCGGCATTGGTGGCCCAGCATTTGAATATCGACGAAGCGACCATCGCGAAATGGCCGGACAATGCCCCGGGCGTCATGCCCGACGCGTAGATCACGGACCAGCAGATATGGATGCGCTCCACAACGTTAGACTTGGCATGACAGCAGAGAAGACCGTGACTGTGACCTGCGAAATGACAGTCGGTCATTTCGTGGCCTGCATGCCGCAGGTCTACGCTACGCCGATAATGATCCTGCATATGGAAATGGCATCGGGTGCCGCGATCGCTTCGCATCTGCCGAAGGGTTTCGTCAGCGTCGGCATGGACGTGAAGGTCCGTCACCTCGCGGCGACACCTGTGGGCCATACGGTCCGCGCCATTTCTCGCGTCGTCCAGATCACCCCCAAAAGTGTGATGTTCGAGGTCGAGGCTTGGGACAGCGATCGCAAGATAGGCGACGGCACCCATCGCCGCGGCATTGTCAACGTGCTGGAGTTCGAGAAGCGGTTCGGTGTCAGGCAACCCGCCATCAGTGCCGGTTGATACAATACGAATCGTCGCCAGCAAGGCCACTCCCCCTGTCGCGGATTTGCACGAAACTCAATGATACCCGGCCGTCGTGTTGGCTTTGCCTCTGAAGACGCTGTAGCTGACGACCGTGTAGAGCAACATCAGTGGAAAGACGATCAACCCGCAACCCCAAAACATGAAGGCAAGGCTGGATGGCGGAGCGGCGGCTTGTTGGACGGTGATGACAGAGGGGATCATGTAAGGCCAGAAGGAGAGCGCGAGCGTGCCGAATGCCGCTACGAAGACCATCGCGACCATATAGAATGGCAAGTAATCGTCGTGGTTGAGGATACTGAGCGCGAGCACGGTTGCAGCGCCCGCGCCGATCACGGGGAACACGAACAGATAAGGCCGATCGATCCAGCGATGCAGGATTGGAAGGTGTTCGGCCAGCGCGTAAGCGAACACAGCCACGAGGAACGCCAGGACACCGATCGCGAGCATGGGAATCTGGCGGCGTGCGACGTCGCGAACCTCGGCCTCACATTTTCTGACCAGCCAGCAGGCGCCGAGCAGGGCGTAGCCAAAGCAAAGCCCGACGCCGCATAGCACAGCGAACGGCGTGAGCCAGCCGACCTCACCGCCCGAATATTCGCCGTTCGTGAACGGCAACCCTTCTACCAGGGCTCCGACAGTCATCCCCTGTATAAAGGTCGCAATCAGCGATCCGCCGGCAAAGCTCAAATCCCAGATCCAGCGCAGTCGCTGTGTCTTGTAGCGAAACTCGAATGCTACGCCGCGCAAGATCAGACCTAGCAGCATGACGATGACAGGTAGATAGTATGCCGACAGCAAATTCGCATAGACAACCGGAAACGCTCCCCACAGAATGACGGCGGTGACCACCAGCCAGGTTTCGTTGCCGTCCCAGATCGGCGCGACCGCGCCCAACATCGCGCCACGCCTGGCCTCGCCGCTCGCCAGGCCGGACAGCAAGCCGACGCCGAGATCGAGACCATCGAGCAGCACGTAGAGAAGAATGCTGATGGCCAAAAGCGAGGCCCAGAACATGACCATGATTATTCTCCGGCAATGACGTGGCTGGGTTCTGCAATCGGCTCATCATCGGCCAGTGACATCGGCCGGTTCGGAACCACGATATGCGGAAGCTCGAACGGCTTTCTCGCCGGACCTGCGCGAATCAGCCGGTAGATGTAAAATGTGCCAAACAAGAAGATGAAGGCGTAGACCCCGCAGAAGATCGCGAGCGAAATCGTCGCCTGCCGCGTCGTCAGAAATGGCGTCATGGCATCCGCGGTTCGCAACACGCCGAAGACAACCCAAGGCTGACGGCCGACTTCGGCGGTGAACCAGCCGGTAATGATGGCAATGAAGGGAAGCGGAAAGCTGAAGAACGTCAGCCAAAGCATGAAGCGATTATACGCCAGGCGATGCTTGTAACTCAGATAGCTGCCGAGCCAGGCGAGCCCCAGCATCACCAGCCCGCATCCCACCATGATCCGGAAGGCGAAGAACGGGACGACCACCGGCGGCCAATTCGCCGGAGGAATACTGTTAAGCCCCGTTTCCGCCGCGGTGAGACTGTCGGAATCGATCAGGCTGCCGAACGGTGGCGGTAGCGTAATCGCGAACAGATTGCGCCGATGTTCCACATCAGGCCAGGCGAACAGCACTTCGGAACCTGGCTTCTCGTCGTTCCAGCGTCCTTCGATGGCAGCCATCTTGGAAGGCTGATAGGTGTTGACGTATTCACCCGCCAGATGTCCGAACAGAAGCTGGATCGGCATCAGCACGGCGGCGAGACCAAGCCCCATGCGCAGCATGATACGCGCCTCGGCGTGATATAGCTTCCGCAGCATGTACCACGCGCCGGTCGCAGCAACGCAGAAAGCGCCGGTCAGGTAAGAGGCGAGCAGCATGTGTGGAAATCGCGACCACACCACCGAATTGAAGAGGATCTTGCTCCAATCGTTCGGAACGAAGACGCCGTTTTGCAGAACGTAGCCGGACGGCACTTGCATCCAGCTGTTGTTGACCATGATCCAGAACGCCGAAAACGTGGTCCCCAGCGCGACCATCGCGGTTGAAAACAGATAGAACCATGGCGGCACGCGGCTGCGGCCAAAAATGAGGACGCCGAAGAAGCTGGCCTCGAGCATGAAGGCCGTGAAGGTCTCATACATCAGCAGCGGGCCTTGGATCGGCCCGGACATTTTGGACAGTACGCTCCAGTTGGTGCCGAACTGAAAAGCCATTACGATCCCGGACACGACACCCAATCCGAAGGCTACACCGAATATCTTCAGCCAAAATTCGAAGATCACGCGGTAGACCGGGCGGCCGGTCGCAAGACATAAGGCTTCGAGGACAGTGAGCCAGGCGGCCAGCCCGATCGTGAAGGATGGAAAGATGATGTGGAAGGTGATGGTGAAGGCGAATTGAATTCGCGACAGGAGAAGCGCCGTCATATCCATTTGCAATTCTCCCGATCTAAGACGAGGTCATGCTGCGACATTGCGTGACGGCGGCGCCATGAATTCGGGGCCGACTGGATCGGTAATTGTTTCGCGCAGGATCCGATCAATCTCGGCCTTGGTCGAGGCATCGAGCGACCAGCCGGTCACCCCGTCGACGGGCCGCAGCTGATCGGGGCGCCGCGCGCCCCATAGGGCCGTGCTGATACCCTGGTCGAGCATCCAGCGCACCGCCAGGTGAATGACGCGCTTGCCGAAGCGTTGCCGAGCAAGCTGATCGAGCTTCTCCACAGCGGCCAGATATTGCGCGAACCGCGGCTCGCGGAATTTGGGGTCGTTGCGCCTTAGATCGTCGCCATCGAAAATCGTATTCGCCTGCATTCGTCCGGACAGCAGCCCCCGGCACAGCGCGCCATATCCGAGCGTCGCAATCTTGTTTTTGCGGCAATAGGGCAGAAGGTCAGTTTCGATATCCCGTTCGAACAGATTGTAGGGCGGCTGCAACACGTGAAGCGGCGCAACGCGACGAAATCGCTCCATCTGGAGCACCGAAAAGTTGCTCACTCCGATGGCGCGGATCTTCCCCTGCTCAAATAGCGTGAGCATCGCTTCCGCGGTTTCCTCGATCGTCACCAATGGATCGGGCCAGTGAACCTGATAGATGTCGATGTAATCGGTTCGAAGCCTCCGCAACGAATCCTCAACCTCCCGCATGATACGGGCGCGGCTGGCGTTGCGAGATACTTTTCCGTCTTCCCATTGCAGTCCGGCCTTGGTTGCAATCATCACATCCGAACGCAGCCGGCCTTCGGCGATCGCCTTGCCCACGATCTCCTCAGAGCGGCCAAATCCATAGACCGGAGCGGTGTCGACAATGTTGATGCCATGCTCGAATGCGGCGCGAATGGTGGCGATAGACTCAGCCTCGTCGGTGCCGCCCCACATCCATCCGCCAATAGCCCAAGTGCCGATCGCAACCGGTGATACCTTGAGCGACGCACCGGGAATATCGATAAGCTCCATTCTCGTTTCGATACTTTCTGCTTGATCGGCCATGATCCTGTTCCTTCTTCGAGTGCGTGCGCCTTAAGGCGCGTGAGTGGCGGACAAGTCCCCTCTCAATTGGCGTCCAGCGGGGGCACGGCGGAAAGTCCCGCCTCTTCCGCAGCGATAAGCCCCAACGCCGTCCAGTCGAGTTCGCCGTAGCCACGCGCGATCCCCGTGATCAACCGGTCCCGGACCACGCTAACCGATGGCATCGGGGCACCTGCTTTCTCGGCCTCCGCGAGCGCGAGGCGCACATCCTTGAGCACGAGGGGCAAGACAAATCCCGCGGCGTAGTTTTGTCTGGCGATCTTGTCGCCGTAGATCTTGTGCGCGCGTCCGCCGAACATTGTGCTTGTCATGAGGTCGACGAAGGGCTGCGGATCCAGCCCACGCTTTCGGATAACGGCGACGACCTCTCCCAGCATTTCCAGCGCCGTCGCGCTCATCATATTGCCGAGCAGTTTGACGAGGTTTGCATCTTGCGGATCGGCACCGATCACAAACGTCCTTTGCCCGAGAGCATCGAGGATTGGTCGGCAACGTTCGACATCGGCCGACGCGCCGGCGGCGACGACGAACAACTGCCGCGCCTTGGCGGCGTCCGGATTCCCGAACACTGGTGCTGCGACATAGCCTTGTCCGTGCCGCGCGTGCTCGCTTGCCAGGAGCGATGCTGCCGCCGTGCTGATCGTGCTCATCGATAAATGGATCGCGCCGGGCATCAGACCCGCAGCAAGACCGCCGAGATCATCATCACGGCGACCGAACACGACTTCGTGCACGGCATCGTCGTCCGGCAGCATGCTGATGACGAGCTCGCAATCGAGCAGATCGCCGATGTCGGTCGTCGGCCTGAGACCGAGCGTCTCAAGTTTGCTAATTTGATCCGGACGCCGGACATACGCGATCACCCGTCGTCCGGCAGCCGCGAGGTTCGCGGCCATTGCCGTTCCCATGTGCCCCAGGCCGACAAAGCCGATTTCACCTATGAGCGGCGGCCGACCGACCGATTCAGAGCCGCCCCGGCGCTCGAGAGGTGGGCTCTCGGGCAGACTTCCGAAGGCGAGAGGAGAACAGGATTCGTGCTTGGACATGGTGGCTCCTGGCCGACTGCAAGCGCACCTGCCGGTGCGCGTTTTGCGACGGACACATCCCGCTATCTGGTGATGAGCGGATTTTGCGCTTGTCCCAGCTTGCCGCGCTCTTGAGGTTTCTTGCGCGGATCTTCACAAAGACCTTCGCGCAACCTCGGCGCTCGCCCGGCCAAGGACCCTGCAGGCGCGCTTGGAATAAAATCGAATTTAGTTGTCTGAACGCCAATTTAATGGCGCCGAAACTCCATCCGCTTACTCTGACGCTACGTGCCCCAAAGGGCAGACGCAGACGAGGTCTTTCCATTTGCGAGCGACGATGACGGCTTTGATAACGGCGTGACCCCACCATCATTCCCATGCGCTCCACGAGAAAATG
This sequence comes from Alphaproteobacteria bacterium, assembly GCA_005884765.1. Classification (GTDB taxonomy): domain Bacteria; phylum Pseudomonadota; class Alphaproteobacteria; order Rhizobiales; family Xanthobacteraceae; genus Bradyrhizobium. The sequence continues at coordinate 7,874 of VAZV01000208.1, read as the reverse complement.
CCGGCCGAGGACGAAAGCCAATGCCCGTACCAGGAACAATAATGGGTGATATTGGCGTCGGCCTTCCCGGGTTTCTTCCCTCATCTGGACCGATCGTCCAAATCACGCCGCCCGATATCGCGCGTCGCCGACTGGCGAGTTGGGGTGTCATACAAGCGGACACGGTAAAGGTTACCCGACGCGAGACATTCGAGGACGCCTTTCAAGCTGGACGCCATTTGCTGATCGCTTACGAACGCGCAGAACGGGATGATGGAGAAACACATATCGAAGGCTTGCCGAAATCGACTCTGCGCGAGTTCAATTGCAAGCTCAGCTTTGTGCCCGCCGGGCATCGGTTCTATGGATGGCAGAGGCCGCGGGTGCTGACGCGCGTCACTTATTTCTACATCGATTCGCAAGATCGGTCGTTTGGTCTGGATCCCCCCAAGATCAGTCCCCGCTTGTTCTTCTTCGATCAGGCCGTCTGGGACACGGCGCTCAAACTCAAGGCCGAGGTCGGCAATTCCGATCCAGGCAGCGGCCAGTACGCAGAGGCCTTAAGTCTCGTGCTGATGCATGAGCTCCTTCGATTGGAGCGAACTGCATCTGCTGCGGCAAGGCCGGTTCGTGGCGGCTTGCCCGCGTGGCAACAGAAGCGCGTGGTAGAATTCATCGAGGAGCATCTTGCGGAAGACATTTCGTTGACAGCTCTCGCCGAGCTCGTTGATCTCAGCCTCTACCATTTTGCGCGCGCCTTCACGCAATCGTTCGGCGCGCCTCCGCATCGCTACCATATGGCGCGCCGGATGGATCTCGCCAAAAACCTTTTGCAGATGCCGACGCTCTCGGTGACGCAGATCGGAAGCCGGATCGGCTTTCGCGAAACGAGCTCGTTTACGAGGGCGTTTCGAAACTTTACCGGACTTACGCCGACCGAATATCGGCGTCAGCGAGAGGGTTAGCTTTGCGAAGCCACAGGAGGTAAAGATGCGCAATGATCTTCAATATGGTCGCAAGGACGCGGCGAAGCGCTGCGCCATCTGTAGCGAAAGGTTTGGTCTCATCCGGCACTACTCCTGGCGAACTGCCCTCTGTTCAAAGAGGTGCGTCGATCGCTTCAGGTCCCGCGAGGCGGTCGACCGCAGATGGTTATTTCGACCTTGCGCCGCCAGACAAACAGTTGCGGTTGGAATTATACGACTTCGAAGCGAGGAGGCTGCGAAGTGAACGTTCTATGCCAGCTGCTCCTGTTGAGCTGTCTTGTCGCCTATTGGCGGAGCCAGCCACGCAAACCACACTAGGAGGCGCCATATGAGATTCATCCTGGTGAATGGCAGGACCCCTTGCCGGCAATCTTCATGCACGCTGTGTGGCAAGCAGATCGGCGGGAGCTATCTGCGAGAGATCGCAACGCGGCTCCCCTATTGCGATCCTGATTGCTACGCCGATCATTGTGAAGGCGCAGTTCTGGCCATCGAAAATCATGCGAGTGCGTCATACGCGAGTCTCGCCATATCGAGGGACTAAGCGATGGTGCACCGGTCAACTGCGCGAACGCTGCGGCGTTCTCAAACTGCCTTGGACGTTCGACGCTGTTTCTTTCGTCGTCGATTGGCAGTTTGCGAAGAAGTTCGATGCCTACGCGGGCCTCATGTTCTCACAGGTCAATGGCGGCCTGGCGAACGGTTTCCTCCATCCCAACACGATCGATCCCACGGTCGGCCTTCGCTTCCGTTTCTGAAAAGTCAATCAATGGACCGGAGGGCGACCGGCACGATCAATCCGAGCTACACCTAAATGGAGAGCCCACAATCAACCTTTGGCGCGCGCCATTGAGCGTCGACATCGTTGCCACCAATGCCGTTCGGTTTGGCCAAACGCCCCACGAGCTGGTCATTCGGTAACGCAGGATCGGCCTGCTCCAATACTGTTACATTCGATGTGGTGTAAAAGGCCGGAACCACCAAGGGTACGCTAAGCGCAATGCCGAGCGTTACCGCAATTGTGATCGAGTCCTGTTTTGTGAGATTCAACATGTTGAACTCTATTTAGAATCTGTATGATCTGGCGCGCCGCGTGAAAGCTTGGCGGCGCGCCCGTGCAACATCGAACGTCAATCGTTATATTTCGGTCCGCCGTGATAGCGGTACGCATTGGTCGCGTCCGTCTCTGTCGCCGCGGCACGATCAGCATTGAACGCGTAGACTGCTTGCCGGTCTGAGGGCGCGGCCGTTTCTGCAAACGCCTGTCCTGAGATCGTCATCAGCATCACCATTGATGCGGCTAAAGCGAGATTTATCGTCATGGCTCTGTTTCCTTTTGGTGTCGTCCTCAGATTGCGGACCGCATCACAGCGTAGGGAATGCCGATGCAGTCGACGTTGATATGGACCTCCAATCCGCTGCTGCCATTAAATTCTGGTTCAAAAAGCACCTAGGTGCGTCCAACACTGCACGCAGATCAAGGGTGTTGGCGAAGGCCCGATGCAAAGGGTTGTTGTATAAAAAAGGATTTATTGGTCTCGAAAGGGCCCGCCGCCTATCTGGCTGAGACGGCAAACGGGAATAGCGGCAATGAAATTTATTACCGCAAGACGGGATGTATTGAGAACATTCGCCTTGACGATGGCGACAAGCGCGATTGGTGTTGCCTCGACGGCAGCCAGGCCCGCGGCAATGGCAGTGGGATCCACGTTGATGCCTTCTGGGGCCGTGCATCTTGAAGCGTTGAGAGAACGTTTGGCGCAGGTGCCGCGCCGTCGCAATTTCAAGACCGTACCGATGATCCTAAGCCATGCGGAGCAATGGGATCATGAAGCTTTGACCGACGTTCTCTCTTACGGGGCTGCGCAAAGACAGGTCTGGGACAATACCGACATCGAAGGCCCATGGCTCAACCTGATGCGTAATGCGCTCAACTCGCAGATCTGGTCGTTCAACCATCCGGATTTCCTCGCGGTTTCCGTGACCCACGGGACGGCGCAGCTCGCGCTTTACGATCAAGCCATGTGGGACAAATATCAACTCACGAAACTGGCCGGCGAGAACTTCAAGACCAACACGCTGATTTTCGAGCACAAGGCGGTGGCTACCGGTCCGGCAAATTACGAGGATCCCGCGGGGCTCTTCTCCGGGGATGATAATTCCATACCAGCGCTGATGCGGCGTGGCGTGGTTTTCATGTCCTGCCACAACGCGATCTGGGAACAAGCAGCAGCCCTTATCAAGCTCGACATCAATCCTGACAGGCTCTCTCACGCCGCGCTCGCGGCAGAATTGACCGACCATCTGGTGGATGGCGCTGTTCTGATCCCCGGCGCCGCTGGCACACTGCCCGAGTTGCAGCAGGCCGGCTTTCACTACGCAACGTAACACCGATGACTGCGCTGCTCAGGCCAAACCCCCCGCTCATTTGTAAGAACGCTTATCTAAGGCAATCAGGAGAAGTCGCATGGCCATGATCGAATGGAACACCTATCGCCAGCAGCTGACCGTCCGGATTGGCGAAATTGCCAAACTCAGCCCTGACACGATTAGGGGCTATCAGGCGCTGACTGCCGCGGGCCAAAAGGCTAACCTGCTCGGGCCAAAGATCCGTGAGCTCATTTCGCTTGCAGTCGCAGTCACCGTCCGGTGCGACGGCTGTATCACCGTGCACGCCGAAGCGGCGGCGCGTCACGGCGCCTCGCGGGAAGAGATTGCTGAAGCACTTGGCGTCGCGACAGCCGTCAACGCCGGTGCCGCCCTCGTCTATTCTACGCGCGTACTAGACGCCTACGAGCAGGTGACGGCTGCTTGACGACCCTCCGCTGACCGTTCGCTAGTTCCTTTCTGGATGGGTTGCGCCCGAGCTGAAGTTAGCACTTGAACACACCCGACTAGCGCCGGATCATAGCCGCTCTGTTGAGCCGGCTCCCGCCGATCACATTGGCACCGGCGCATACGGGCACGCAATCTCGACGACACACCCAGCCCCTGGGCGAATGGTGAATCGAAAGCCGTGCAACTTCACGATTGCCGCTACTAAGTTCAGGCCAAGACCCAAGCCCGATGTGTGTCTTATCTTGTCCGACCGGTAGAAACGCCTCAAGACGGCGTCGCGCTCGTGTTCGCTTATGCCAGAACCAGTGTCCTTGACGCGCACGATGATTTCACCATTGCAGCAACCCAATTCGATTTCGACTCGCCCGCCGGCCGGGGTATATTTGACGGCATTGTCGACAAGGTTGGCGACAGCCTCGATCAAAAGATCTCGGTCACCATAAACACTTACTTCTCGCGGCGATTGAACGACGAGGTTGATGCCTTTGTCTTCCGCTATCGGCTCATACATGTCACCCACTTCGCGCACGAGGTCCGATAGCGCGACTTTTCCGAAGGCAGCCGACCGCTGGCTCTTCTCGATTTCCGCTAGTCGCAAGATGGCGGTGATGATAGAGAGCGATTGATCGAGCGCGTCTATCGTCTTGTCCGCAACCACCTGCAGCTGCTGCATTGTGCCGGCGCCGGTGCGACCGCGCTCAAGCATGAGCCTCGCCCGCGTAAGTGGCGTGCGCAGGTCGTGTGCGATGTCATGGCCGACGCCCGCGAGGGAGTGGATAAGAGTTTCCATCTCGTCGAGCATGCCATTGACGATCACCGCAAGTTTGGAGAAGGGATCGTCCGTGTCGTCATGCGGGAGCCGTTCGCGCAGGTTGCCGGCGACGATGCGTTGCACCCGTTCGTTGACCTCCATGATGCGCTTTCGGGCACGAGCGCTCAGCATCACGCCGACCGCAACGCAAAGAAGCACCGCGGGAAAGAGCCCGAGTGCGAGCGCCGAACCAACGACGCGTGCGATCTCCTCGATTTCATCGGCATTTCGTCCGATCACCAGCAGGTTGCCATCGGGCAAACGTCGCGCGATCAGGCGGACCGCCTGTTGCTCTCGGCCGCTTCCGTCGATCCGGCCGACCACGGCGTTTTGTGCCGTGCCGTCTATCTTGAGACTGGGTGGCTCGCTTTCCACGTTGCCTGCGATCCTGTCGCCATCTGAGCCAAACAATCCCACGAGCCGAATGCGAGCCGGATCTTGTCTTAGACTCTCGTTGATTGAGTCGAGCCTCTGCCTGGGCGACAAGCCGGCAAAGATGCCCATCTGCAAGCCAATCACGCCGTCGGATCGCACAGACAGGTCATGCTTGGTTTTCAGGTAGACAAACCCGAGCAATGCAACGGTAAATGCTGCAAATACGCCGGCCACCAGGACAGTCCACCGCAGCGTTGTCGAGCGCGTGAACTCGGGCAATTGCATCTGGGCGTAGCGACGAACGATCGCAGAGGCGCTCCACTCTTCTCCGGGGCTTGTGGAAAAGTCGTGAGGCTTGGAACGAAGCAGGCATGACTTCGCCGACATAGGATCCGTCCTTCGCGTTTGGCTCGTCCGGCTCGCACCTGCCGGCAATCCCTGGGTCCCAGCTCCAGGCGCCAGCCTAGTCTGATCAACGCAAACGGCTCGATCCTACGGAAGTTGTTTCGAATGTCGTGTTGGTTTTGGTCGCCCCATACTTTGGTTTTACAGCGGGAGAATTCATTCCGGACACACTGATGGCGGGCAAAACAGCCATCGCGGCGTTGCACGAGACAATGCACCTAGCTTTGACGGTCTCAGCTGCCAGCGCCGCCTCGGCGCAGGGCACTCTCGACGCATTTGATCAAGGCGGGTGCACCAAAGGGCTTGGCAAGGAAACCGATGGCTCCGGCCTTCAACGCGCGGTCGCGGACGGTCTCTTCAGGGAAGGCCGTGATAAAGATGACCGGCGCGTTGTAACCTTGGGCTCGCATCTGCAGTAGAAGGTCCAACCCGCTCATACCCGACATCTGCACATCCGCAACGACGCACGACGAATCCTGCAAGTGGGTTGACTGCAGGAACTCCTCGGCCGACGCAAATGTATGGACTAAATATCCAAGCGAGCTGAGAAGGTTGTCGGTCGCGTCACGGACTGCTGCATCGTCGTCAATGACTGAAATTACCGCGAGCATTGACAAGACGACTTTCCAGACGTGGGAGCAAGGCGCTTGCCTTAGCACTGCCCCAGCCGAAGAGTGAGGCGTCAATCAGGATCGTGAAATCATACTTAGGTTTGTACACGCGAAAACACGAACGAACTAAAGACCGACGCTATTTCGCGCCTTTGAATGCGGTCAAGTACTTGACGATGGCACCGACATCCTCCGTGGCGATCGGCGCCTTATAATTATTAATCATCTTGTTGACTTCCGCCGCCCAGGCTTGCTTCGATAGTAACGGTTGATTGAGCACCATGTCAGCTGAGTGACAAGCGATGCAGTTATTGTTGATCACGTCCGAACCGGGGCCGTCAGGGAACATTTTGTCGCTGTCAGGGAGGTCGAGCTTCACCGACTTCAATTCGAATGGTGTAGCGGCATGCGCGGCGTGCGGAATCGACGCTACACCCAGCAGAACGACGGCCGGCAGCAGATTGCGAAACATCGTGAATACTCCGTCAAACCGCGATGGCATCAATCGATTCCATGACGTTGCGCATGAAGCCGGCCGGATTCCAATTCGGCACGTCGGGTTGCGCGACACCGTTGCTGTTGGTGCAGCGGACCAACAGACTGTACTCACCTGCGCCAGGCAGCGTTAATTGCGTCTGCCACTGCCTAAATCCATATTTGCCTTCGTCTTTCCCCAGTTGCGCCTGATGCCAGCTTTTGCCGCGGTCGATGGAAAAGTCGACGCTCGCCACGCCGCAATCGCCGCCGAACGCAATGCCGCGCAACGTCATTGGTGCAGCGGCCTTCACCTTGGTGCCTGACGCAATATTAGTGACGAAGGATCGCGGCACCATTCGGTTGATCGGGATCATCTTCACGCCTGTTTCGCCGGGCTTGGTGCTGGCGTGCGGCGTGTCGGGAATGGTGTAGGCGACTTTTGTCCAGTAATTGGTGTCCGGTTGGTCCAGCACTTCAATGTCATTCAGCATCTTGACCCAGTAGGTCGCATACCAGCCGGGCACGACCAGCCGCAGGGGAAATCCGTTCACCAAAGGCAGCTGCTCGCCATTCATGGCATAGGCGATCATCACCTCGCCATCGCGCGCGTGGTCGATGTCCAATGACTTCATGAAGTGTGGTGCATCCGCCACCACGGGCTCGTCCAGTCCTTTAAATCGCACCTGCACGGCGCCCGGCTTCACGCCAGCCTTATCCAGCACGTCCTTGAGACGGACCCCGGTCCAGAGCGCATTGCACATCGCGCCGTTCGCCCATTCCCCGCCGGGCACGCGAGGCTGAAAGAATCCTCGCGAGTTGCCGGAGCACTGGTTCACGGCGGCCAACTGAACGCTCGGCAATCCGTGAAGGATGTCATTGAGCGACAGCGACAATGTTTGGTTGACATGGCCGCGCACCGTAAGGCTGAACTTGCCAATATCAATATCGGTCGGGATGACCGCCCAGTGCCAGCGTACATAGAACTGGTCGTTGGGAGTGAATACACCCTTGTCGAAAACCTCAAACGGGGTTTCCAGGAGCGGTGGACGGGTCCGCTGCAGGATCATCGGCCCTTTCTGCGGAAAGCTGGTGGTGACCTGCCTCGCCCCGGGACCGCCGGGCAGCGGCAGATCAATCATACTTTGCGCCCATGCCGGCTTTGACAGAGCCACGCCTGCGGCGCTTGCTGCGGCAAGCAGTTGCCGTCGCGTCATCGTGCGATAAAAAGCGCCATTCTCTGCCATTTGAACCTCCGCGGCATCTGTCGCATGAACCGAGGACCGACTGTGGAATCGATGAGACTGCGGATTTTTCGTTTAAACGTCGTTGCGAGCCTAGCCTGACCAGCGCGAATGGCCCGATCCTACGAAGGTTGCTTCGAATGTCGTGTTG
>VAZV01000288.1 GCA_005884765.1 Alphaproteobacteria bacterium | reverse complement strand
ATCGATCTTCCGCACCAGATGATCTTCAGGAACCGCGTCGCCAAGTCGAAACTCGTAGAACAGTTGACCTTGGTCACTCTTCAAACGGCCCATCATGGGTCGACCTCGCCGCGATTCGCGTCAACAAAACGGAATCACGCTTCGCGGCCTCTCTCAACCGACTTTTGCAACAAAATCTGCCATGAAGAGACATCGCACCTTCTAATGAAAGATACCTCCGATTGATGCGGCCAATCAATAACCGGGATACCCGGATGCCCCGCATCCAAACCGACGAACCAGCGCCGAAAGGCCGACCGGACCGACCCGGATGCGGGTGATCGAAGCCCGACGATTTCTATCGGGCGGGCTTATAACCTTCGACGACGGACTCCGACTTCTTCAGGGCCGCCACAAGTTCCGCCCCGGTCATCAATGCAGTGGTATGGCTGGACTTGATTGCCCCACCCGCCGCAATCGCTACGGCGATGGCAGCCATGCTCTCGATGTTCGGCACGTCGGCGATCAGAATAACGTCATAATCGCCTAAGCAGTACCAACCACCGATCATTTTGCCTCCGACGGCCTCAGTCACCTGCCGTCCAACGGATTCAACGCGGTTTTGCGGATTCTTCATTTGCGCTGCCCACGATTCTGCTGTGTAGGCTGCCTGATACATATAGAGCGGCATTTTCGAACTCCCTTAGCGGAGATTATCCTGACCTTTCACCGGAAGAAGAGCGCGAGCTTCGCCGTTTTCACGGCACGGGCTAACTTTATTCGGGCGATGACGCCGGCGGCGATCTGCATGGTAGCGCCGATTGCCCAACTCAAACAGATGATGCCAGCCGTGCTGGCTTCCACGGTTTCACCCAGAGCGATACTGGAGATGGACACCACCGCCGCCACCGCGGTGAGGAAAATGCCGGCCGCAGTTAGCAGCTCCAACATATCCGCACTGGTGCCCAGCGCGCGCCGTGGCGGCGGGTGCATGTGGTAATCGGGAGGAGCCTGGGGCAGATCGATTCCGAGATAGAAGCCGGCGGCCCCGTAGAGCATCATGGCGAGCATGGCTTCAACCGAACCAACCAGGTCGATGCGGGTACCTACCTCGGCAACAAACAGCCCACAGGCGGCCCCGGTCAAAGCGAGTCCGATCCGTGCGATAACGTGGGCCGACCTGCTGAGGGTCGAGCGGTCATGCCATGGGACGCTGCGTTTGATGATCATTTGATACTCGCCTGTCGGTTACCTTTTCGCATGCGCAGGGGCCGCCTCAAACGTGCCAAACTCAGACATCAATGCTGGCAGTGCTTCATTGCGCCCGCTTCAACGGCGACGCTGTCCACTTTCCCTTCAACGCTTCTTTTTCGGCCAGCAGAGGCGCCCGGCCGTGAAAGCTCGAAGTCGAGCTGGTAAAACCCGAGCGTACATCCGTCCGGGAATAGAATGCCCGGTCCCTAACCTAACTGCCCGCGAAATGGCGCTGGCGGCTCTTTGTAACCCGGCGTCCGACTAGCATGTTCGCCCGACGGCTTTGCCTAGGCAGTCCGGGAGGGGAAATGTCCGGTAAGGCAATTACTAGCAACGCCCGCGCGCCCCTTATGTGAACCATCTCACAGACCCCCCAAAAAAAGACCGCCCGAAGTCGCTCTTTTTGCTCAGATAACACGGTTCGGAGAATTGCTGCCGATATTCGAAATGGGTTATTCGCGTCGTTTTGACGGTGGCCAGCCACTTCCGGTTGACCCCGATAAACAGACGTTCTCAGGCTCCGTCTGCATGTTTTCAAACGTGCCAATTTCGGAATTGGGAGCGTTGTGACGGCGCGCAAGGAGGTCGTGCGCGGCCGCCGCCGCGGCCAACCGCACCTGACCAGCGCCTGGTGGAACGAACTGCCCAGAGGGCCGTTCTTACCAAGCCCTTTTCCAAGACCCTGAACCAAAGCTTGATTTGTGCCGTCCCACATTGAGGACGACCGCACGTATCCCTTGATTATGCATCGGCACAAGGATGCGCCGCACAATGGTCAGGCGGTCAATTCACCACTCTAATCTTCCCGTCGCTGTGACATATCTTAAGGATTAGGAACCGTAGAGCCTCGAAGCTTGGAATCTGGCCCCCCGAGGTCGGTGCGCCGAGGACGAACATGAAACGTGGAATTACTGTTCTGGTTTCGCTTTCCGCGGTGTTGACTGTCGCGTACTTCACCACGACCAAATGGGCGATCCGCCACGAGACGCTGACCTTCAACGATCCGGCGCGCGATAACCGCCCCGTGGCGGTGGACATCGCCGTGCGACGCGACAAGGAAATGCAGGCGAATGCCGGCATGATCAAGCTGCCGGTGGCGATCCTTAATCACGGCAACACCGTCAAATTCACCGAGTACTCTTTCCTGGCGAACGTCTTTGCCGCTCGCGGCTATATGGCGATCAGCATCCAGCACGATCTGCCGACCGATCCACCTATGGTGACGAAAGTCGGCGAACTCTATGTCGGCCGTTTGCCGCAGATTCAGCGCGGCATTGCCAACATCCGCTTTGCCGTCGAGGAAATGAAGAAGGTCGAGCCGAATGCGGATTATGATCATCTGACCGTGGTAGGACATTCCATGGGCGGCGACATTTCAATGTATTTCGCCAAGATGCATCCCGATCAGATCAAGAAGGTCGTGACCCTCGACAACCTGCGTGTGCCGTTTATCACCGACGGCAGGTTCAAGATCCTTTCGTTCCGCTCGAAGGATCCCGTCTTCAAGACTGATCCCGGCGTCATGCCTTCTAAAGAGGTCCGTGAGAAGTCTGGTATTGAGGTCGTACAAACTGGCTTCCAACATAACGACATGCGCGATACTGGTCCCGATGTGGCAAAGGCATCGATCCAAGGCATGCTCGACAAATTCCTCGAAGACGAAAGTCCGCTTAGGCCAGTCGAGATAAAAGCGTCACCGGATTTGACCGATCCTGGGCCGGTTGCGCCCTACGTGCCGGTCGCACCGACGCCCCAAATGGGCAAACGCGTCGGTTCAGCGTCATCCGCTGCGCAGCAATAGCTGAAGCTATGTGTCAAAATCGGCAGGAGCGCGGGCCCGCGTATTTCAGTCGAGCGTGCCTAACAGCGCGGGCAAAACAAGAAGCCCCGGAGCATAACTCTCCGGGGCTTCTCTTGGACCGTGAGGCAGGGTACGTCCGCCAACCCCAACGATCCTGGACCTCACCATCACTGCACCTGATCTTGTGGAGGATGCGGCAGCGGTGCGCCATCATCGTGATCATAAATTTGCGCCAAATCTCGTCGAAATAGCCGCCGCAGGTCTGTGATCCGTCTCGCGCTACACGCGAGCGGTCCGCTGATGCGCTTGCCGATTACGGTGTCGCGGCTCACGGCCTTGCCGGTGGCAAATGTCGATGGGAAAGCTCGCACTGATGGCCGCCTCGGATCGATCCAACTCACTTTGCGGCTGGCCTCTGTATTCGGCCTTTGCCGAGACATTCCGCGCATTTCGGCGGATAGACTTTGCGGCCCGGTTGCGTTGGCTGCTTGACCTTCTGCAACCCCGTGCCATCGCAGGCGGGGCAAATGACTTCGGTCGAAGGCTCACGCGGTTTTTTCATCGCGATCAATGATTAAAACAAAACACAAATTGAATTCATTTGAGCGAAGATAGCGGCTAGTCGCCACAGCGCAATGAAACTCGCCTCTTAACCTAACCGGTCAACGTTACCGCCGCAGAGGAAGGCGCATTGTCGAGCGTCACCTTGATCAAGCCCGTTCCGCCGACGTCCGCTTTGGAGCGCACAACGGACTCAAGTCGGACATCGCGCCATGTCCGTTTCGTGCCGATTTTGTTGCAAAAGTCGGTTGAGACAGGCCTTGAGGCGTGATTCCGTTGTGTTGACGCGAATCACGGCGAGATCGATTCATGATGGGCCGTCTGAAGAGTGACCAAGGTCAACTGTTCTACGAGTTTCGTCTAGGCGACGCGGTCCCCGAAGATCATCTGGTGCGCAAGATCGACACTGCTCTCGATCTGTCCTGGCTTCGCAGCGAACTTACACCTCATTATTCGTCCACGGGCCGCCCGTCGATCGATCCGGAGCTGATGATCCGGATGTTGGTCGTAGGGTATGTCTTTGCGATCCGCTCGGAGCGATTGCTCTGCCGAGAAGTGCAGGTGAACCTGGCCTATCGCTGGTTCTGCAGGCTCGGCATCGAAGATGCTATCCCGGATCACTCGGCGTTCTCGCGCGCCCGCAACGAGCGTTTCCGGGATGGAGATGTTTTTCGCCGCGTTTTTGAGCGTGTCGTTGAGAGGTGTATCGCGTCAGGTCTGGTTGGTGGCGAAGGCTTTGCAGTCGACGCGAGCCTGATCCAGGCTGACGCCAATAAGCAGCGGTCGATCGCGGGTCAGGACTGGCACAAGGACCGCGATCCGAAGAGTGCCAGCCGTGCGGTCAAGGAGTATCTGGCGACGTTGGATGATACGGCGTGGGGCGCCGCAAGCGACGTCGTCCCAAAGTTCGTCTCGCCATCCGATCCGGCGGCCCAATGCACTGGAGCTCACAAGGGCCCAGCATTCTTCGCTTACGCCGACAATTACCTCATCGACGTGAAGTTCGGTGTCATCGTTGACGTCGAGGCCTCTCGCGCCATTCGCCAGGCCGAGGTCGGTGCAGCGAAGACCATGATCGAACGAACAGAGGAGCGCTTCGGTCTCAAGCCGGAGCGGCTCGCCGCAGATACCGCATACGGAGCGGCTCCGATGCTGAACTGGCTCGTCGAGGAGAAGGGTATCGCGCCGCATATCCCTGTGTTCGACAGGTCGAAGCGAGATGACGGCACCTTCTCGCGCAGCGACTTTCGCTATGATCCGACAAGCGACGTCTATCACTGTCCCGCGGGTAAGACCCTAACGACGACCGGGACACTCGTGAATGGCGGAACCACACTTCTCTATCTGGCCAGGAAGCACGACTGCGACGGTTGCAAGCTCAGAGCGCAGTGCTGTCCGAAGGTCCCGTTTCGCAAGATTCCACGCGATCGGCATGAAGCCGCTCGTGATGTTGCGCGTTCCTTCGCCGGAACCGAGGCCTTCGAGCAATCACGACGT
>VAZV01000207.1 GCA_005884765.1 Alphaproteobacteria bacterium | reverse complement strand
CTACAAGCTGACGCCGCGCTTCGGTGACCTGACATTCCTGCGAACGGCGGCTTCCATCACCCTGGATGCGCTTGGCTTGAGCACGATCGCGCGTCACATTGAGCAGGCTGGTGTGGCGCAGGCGGTCGATCGCCTCGGCCTCGATGGAATGCTGGCGCTATGGCATCCGGCGGGGACCAATTGAACCCGCCGAGGGCCATTTTGGCCGGTCTTCCCGCATTGCGAGTATTGTCACAAAACGCTCTGGGGGCGCTTGTCACGCCATTTCGCGCTGCCCAAAATTGATTTAGCGTCTTGACAGATCACGGCATTTTCACGGAAATGGTTGGACACACGCCCCGCGGGTCTCATTCTCGATGATCAAATCCGAACTTGTTCAGCGCATCGCCGAGCACAACCCGCATCTCTACCAGCGGGATGTCGAGAACATCGTGAACGCGATCCTCGATGAAATCGTCGCGGCGCTGGCGCGGGGCGACCGCGTCGAGCTGCGTGGTTTCGGCGCCTTTTCGGTGAAGCATCGTCCTGCGCGGGCCGGGCGTAATCCGCGCACCGGCGCCCATGTGCCGGTCGATCAGAAGAGCGTCCCGTTCTTCAAGACCGGCAAGGAAATGCGCGAGCGGCTCAACCGCGAGACTCCTGAAGCGGGCGCGTAAGATTTCCAGGCGGCGCGTCATTGGGCCGCCACGCGAGTGACCGTGGCTTACGGGCTGCGCCCGACGATCTCGACCAACACGAGTGATGGTCATGCGAAAATACTTCACGGCCCTGATCGTCATTCCACTCGGTCTGTTCTTCATCGTCTTCGCGGTGGCCAACCGGCATTTCGTCACGGTGTCGTTCGACCCGTTCAATTCCGCCGACCCTTCGGTCGCCATCCGTCTTCCGCTGTTCCTCGTCATCATCATGGTTGCGATCATTGGCGTGGTGGCGGGCGGCTCGGCGACCTGGTTCCGGCAGCGCCGCTGGCGCCGCGCGGCGCGGCAGCACGAGGCCGATGCGAGGGCGGCGCGGTCGGAGCTTGCGGATCTGCGCGCGGCGGCAGCCACGCGCTATGATCGGGGGCGCCTTCCGGCGCCCTCCCAAGGGGGTCCGTACGGGAGTTCCGGGCGAGACAAGCGGAGCGCGGCGTTGTAGAACCCGGCCCGGCCGGTGCCGTTTCGATCGCTTCTGGCCGCCGAACCCGTGGAACTCAAAGAAGCCATGTCCTTGCTCGTCAAAATCTGCGGCCTGTCCACGCGCGAGACGCTCGACGTCGCGATCGACGCCGGCGCGAACATGGTGGGATTCGTCTTCTTTCCGCCGTCGCCGCGGCATCTCTCGCTCGAAACCGCGCGCGATCTTGGCCGACAGGTCAAGCGACACGCCGTGAAAGTGGCGCTGACGGTCGATGCCGACGATGCGATGCTGTCCAACATTGTGGAGGCGCTGCAGCCTGACATTTTGCAACTGCACGGCAAGGAGACGGTCGCGCGGCTGCGCGACATCAAACAGAAGTTCGGACTCGAGCTGATGAAGGCAATCGCCGTTGAAAGCGCCGCCGATCTCGCTGCGTTGCCGGGCTATGCGATGGTTGCCGATCGCATCCTGTTCGATGCCCGTCCGCCAAAGGGCTCTACGCGCCCGGGCGGTCTTGGCGCGGTGTTCGACTGGCAGATACTCGAAAACCTCGATTTGAAGCTGCCGTTCGTGGTCTCCGGCGGCCTCAATGCCGGCAACGTCGCGCAAGCCCTCCGTGCCACACGCGCCGGAGGCGTCGACGTCTCCTCGGGTGTCGAGCGTGTCCCCGGCGTCAAGGATTCCGAGATGATCCGGGAATTTATCCGCGCCGCGCGCGCCAGCGAAGAGTTGGGCGTTCGATGACGCAGCGACTACCCAATTCCTTTCGCGTCGGTCCGAACGAGCACGGCCATTTCGGCATTTTCGGCGGGCGCTTTGTCGCGGAAACGCTGATGCCGCTGATCCTCGATCTGGAAAAGGCCTATGCCACCGCCAAGGCCGATCCGGCGTTCCAAGCGGAAATGAACGGCTACCTCAAGGACTATGTCGGGCGGCCGTCGCCGCTTTATTTCGCCGAGCGCCTCACCGAGCACCTCGGCGGCGCGAAGATTTACTTCAAACGCGAGGAGCTGAACCACACCGGCTCGCACAAGGTCAACAACGTGCTGGGCCAGATCATGGTGGCGCGGCGCATGGGCAAGAAGCGCATCATCGCCGAGACCGGCGCCGGCCAGCACGGCGTCGCCACCGCCACTCTGTGCGCGCGCTTTGGACTGGAATGCGTGGTGTATATGGGCGCGGTCGATGTCGCGCGGCAGCAGTCCAACGTGATCCGTATGGAGATGCTGGGCGCGAAGGTGCTTCCGGTACAATCGGGAACGCGCACCTTGAAAGACGCGATGAACGAAGCGTTGCGCGACTGGGTCACGAACGTTCACAGCACTTTCTACTGCATCGGTACGGTCGCCGGCCCGCATCCCTACCCGATGATGGTGCGTGATTTCCAATCGGTCATCGGGATCGAGACCCGCAAGCAGATGCAGGAAGCTGAAGGCCGGTTGCCGGATTCGCTGATCGCCTGCATCGGCGGCGGCTCCAACGCGATGGGGCTGTTTCATCCGTTCCTCGACGATCCCGGTGTCGAGATTTTCGGCGTCGAGGCCGCCGGCCACGGGCTGACGCAATTGCATGCAGCCTCGATCGCGGGCGGCCGGCCCGGCGTGCTGCATGGTAACCGCACTTATCTCCTGATGGACGACGACGGCCAGATCCAGGACGCGCATTCGATCTCGGCGGGCCTGGATTATCCCGGCATCGGGCCGGAGCATTCCTGGCTCCACGAGACCGGCCGCGTCAAATATCTGTCGGCGACCGACGATGAAGCGCTCGCTGCATTTCTCCTGCTGTCGCGGCTGGAAGGCATTCCGCCAGCGTTGGAACCGGCACACGCGATCGCCAAGGTTATGGAGCTCGCGCCAAAACGGCCGAAAGATCATCTCATGGTGGTCAATCTTTCCGGCCGCGGCGACAAGGACATTCCGCAGATCACGGAAATCTTGAAGGGCAGGAAGCAGAAGTGACCACGGTTTGCATCGAGCCCTCGGAGAGAGCCCCCACCCTAACCCTCCCCCGCAAGCGGGAGAGGGAAAGGACCGCGCTTGGGGTAAGCACTGGTCCGTCCGCTCGTCGCGGTGAACTCCCTCTCCCGCTTGCGGGGGAGGGCGGGGGTGGTGGGGGTGTCTCCGCGAACACCGTCCTCAGCAAGCGGCCACGTGCAGCGAAGAGCGCATTATGACCACCCGCATCGACGCACGTTTTGCCGAACTCCGGCGTGAAGGTCGCGCCGCGCTGGTCACGTTCCTGATGGCCGGCGATCCCGATCCGAAAACCTCGCTCGACATCATCAAGGCGCTGCCGAAGGCGGGTGCCGACATCATCGAGATCGGCATGCCCTTCACCGATCCGATGGCGGATGGTCCTTCCATCCAGGCGGCGGGCTTGCGCGCGCTCAAAGCCGGCATGAACTTGAAGAAGACGCTCGAGATGGTGCGAGGCTTTCGCAAGTCCGACAACACGACGCCGCTGGTGCTGATGGGTTACTACAATCCGATCTACATCTACGGCGTCGACAAGTTTCTTTCCGACGCCAAGACCGCGGGCGTCGACGGCTTGATCATCGTCGACCTGCCGCCGGAGGAAGATGGCGAGCTGTGCTTGCCGGCACTCAAGGCCGGGTTGAACTTCATCCGGCTGGCGACGCCGACCACCGACGACAAACGTCTGCCGGCGGTGCTCGCCAATACGTCGGGCTTTGTCTATTACGTCTCGATCACCGGGATTACCGGCAGCGCGGCCGCCGACTCAAAGGTCGTCGGCGAGGCCGTTTCCCGCATCCAGCGTCATACCAAGTTGCCGATCTGTGTCGGGTTCGGCATCCGGACGCCGCAGGCCGCCCGCGCCGTTGCCGAGAACGCCAACGGCGCCGTCGTCGGTACCGCGCTGGTCGATGCGCTCAGCGATAGCCTCGACGCGGCGGGCCAGGCGACCGCCAGGACGGTTGCGGAGGTGGCCGAGCTCGTGGCCCTGCTGGCGCAGGGGGTTCGGGGCGCCAGACAGGCCGCGGAATAAGCCGCAATTGCGGGCGACACAGGCGACGAACAGCGGCTTGCCGGGCTCATTCCGGGCCGCCATATATTGAGAGCGCGATCGCGCTCTAAACCAGAGAGGTGATGATCGCGTGATCGCCATTCGGAGCAAAGCATGAATTGGCTCACCAACGTGGTCCGGCCGAAGATCCGTAACATCCTGCGCCGCGAGACGCCGGAGAATTTGTGGATCAAGTGCCCCGATTCGGGGCAGCTCGTGTTCTATAAGGATGTCGAGGCCAACCAGTTCGTCATTCCGGGCTCGAACTACCACATGCGCATGGGCGCGGTGGCGCGGCTGAAATCTATCTTCGACAACGAGACCTGGTACGACATCGCGCTGCCCGAGGTCGTGGCCGATCCCCTGAAATTCCGCGACGAGCGGAAATATGCCGACCGCATCAAGGATGCGCGCTCCCGCACCGGGTTGAACGACGCCATCAAGGTCGGCTACGGCAAGCTCGAGGGCGCTGCGGTCGTCATCGCGGTGCAGGATTTCGATTTCATGGGGGGCTCGCTCGGCATGGCTGCCGGCGAAGCGATCGTCCGCGGGCTCGAGCTTGCGGTGGAGAAGAAGTCGCCGTTCATCGTATTCGCCGCTTCCGGCGGCGCGCGGATGCAGGAGGGTATCCTGTCGCTGATGCAGATGCCGCGCACCACCGTCGGCGTCCAGATGCTCCGCGAGGCGAAGCTGCCTTACATTGTCGTGCTGACCAATCCGACCACGGGCGGCGTCACCGCGTCTTATGCCATGCTGGGTGACGTGCAGATCGCCGAGCCCGGCGCGCTGATCGGTTTCGCCGGCGCGCGCGTGATCGAGCAGACCATCCGCGAGAAATTGCCGGAAGGATTCCAGCGCGCCGAATATTTGCGCGATCATGGCATGGTTGACATGGTCGTGCATCGCCACGATTTGCGGCCGACACTGGCGCGGCTGTGCCGTCTGCTGACCAAGTCGCCCGCGCTGGAAACCGCTGCGAAACCTGCGCCGCGGGATTCCGAGCCCGCCCATGTCGTTTCGGATCCAGACATGGCGCCGGCTGTGCCGCCCGCGTGAACCCACCCGCCGCCACACCGTCACCGCTTGATGGGCTGATCGCGCGGCTGTCGGCGCTGCATCCCAAGCGCATCGATCTCGGCCTCGAGCGCATGCAGCGGTTGTTGGAGCAGCTCGACCACCCCGAACGCAAGCTGCCGCCGGTGATCCATGTTGCCGGCACCAACGGCAAGGGGTCGACGATCGCCTACCTGCGCGCAATTCTGGAAGCGGCGGGCCTGCGCGTTCACGCCTATACCTCGCCTTATCTCGTGCGCATCAACGAATGTTTTCGGCTTGGCGGCGTTCTCGTCAGCGATGATGAGTTGCGCCTGGCGCTCGAACATTGCGAGCGCGCCAATGCCGGCGCGCCAATCACATTTTTCGAGGCCAAGACCGCGGCGGCGTTTGGCCTGTTCGCGCAGCATGCGGCCGACGTTTTGTTGCTGGAAGTCGGGCTCGGCGGGCGGCTCGACTCGACCAATGTCATCGAGGCGCCCCTGGCAACCGTGCTCGCGCCGATCAGCATGGATCACACCGAATTCCTCGGCGATACCCTGACCTCGATCGCCGCCGAGAAGGCCGCGATCATCAAGCGCAACGTGCCGGTGATCTCTGCGGAGCAGCCGGTCGAGGCGATGGCCGTGATCGAAGCGAAGGCGAACCGCACACGCGCACCGCTGCATGCGGCAGGCGAGGGATGGCATGTCGGCGTCGAGCGGGGCAGGCTGGTCTACCAGGATGATCGCGGCCTGATGGATCTGGCCGCGCCAAAACTGTTCGGCCGGCATCAGTTCGACAATGCCGGCCTTGCGATCGCGACCTTACGCGCGATCGAAACGTTCAAGGTTTCCGGCGCCGCGTTCGAGGCCGGCATCGTCAACGCCGAATGGCCGGCGCGGATGCAGCGGCTTTCGTCCGGGGTGCTGGCCGATCAGGGCCCTCCAGGCTGCGAAATATGGCTCGATGGCGGGCACAATGCCGAAGGTGGGCGCGTCGCCGCCGCCGCGCTGGGCGATCTCGAAGAGCGCGTGTCGCGCCCGCTTGTCATCATCGCCGGCATGATGGCGAACAAGGATGCCAACGCCTTCCTTGCCAATTTCGCGGGACTGACCCGGCACATCATCGCGCTGCAAATCCCGCACCAGGACAACGCGATGCCGCCGGAGCGGCTGGCCGATGCCGCGCGCGGCCTCGGCATGCGCTTTGAAATCTCTGAAAGCATCGAAGCGGCGTTGCTCGCATTGACGCGTCTCGCTTACGAAGTGCCGCCGCGCATTCTGATCACGGGGTCGCTTTATCTCGCCGGTCACGTGCTAAAAATCAACGGCACGCCACCGAGATAGCGAACTCATCCGAGCAGCTTCATCGGATCGGCGGCTTTCTGCTTGAGCTGATCGAACGTGCATTGCCGCGGCGCCTTGTCCGGCCGCCAGCGCAGGATGGACGTGCCATGGCGAAACCGCTCGCCGCTGAAATGATCGTAAGTGACCTCGACCACCAGCTTCGGCTTTAGCGGACACCACTGCGCCGAACGCTCGGTCGACCAGCGGCTCGGACCACCCGGTGCATTGCCTGTAAATCCGGGTTTTGCAATCAGCGGCTCAAGCTTTGCCGTCAGCGCGGGCTTTTCCTGTCGCTTGATCGCGGAGGTGAACCCGACATGGTGCAATAATCCGTCGTCATCATAGAGGCCGAGCAGCAACGACCCGACGACCTTCTTGCCGTCAACTTTGTTGGTTGCGTAGCGGAAGCCGCCGACCACGCAGTCCGTGCTTCGAAAGTTCTTGATCTTCTGCATGCCGTCGCGGCTGCCCGATTGATAGGGGAGGTCAAGGCGCTTGGCGACCACGCCGTCGCATCCGCCGCCGGCTCGCCGGAGCCATGTTACCGCCGTCGCATAACGCGTCGTCGCGGGTGAAAGCCGAAACGTTGGGTTCGATTTGAACTGGCTTTTCGCGAACGCTTCCAGCGCCGGGCGACGTTGGCGCAAGGGTTGCGCGGATAGTCTATCGTCTTGCGGACTCGCCAAAAGATCGAATGCGAGGTAAAGCGCCGGCGTTTCCTGCGATAGCTTCGTGACCCGACTCGCGGCCGGGTGAATTCGCTGCAGCAGATCGTCGAACGAAAACGCCTTGCCATGCGGCACGACGATTTCGCCGTCGAGCACAAAAGTTTTCGCCTTCAGTTTGAGCGCGGCACTCACCAATTCGGGAAAATATCGCGCGAGATCCTCACCTGATTTCGAGCGGAGATCGACGTTGTCACCATGGCGGCAAAGCAGGCAGCGAAAACCGTCCCATTTGGGCTCGTACTGCCATTGCGGCCCGCGCGGAATGGTGTCGACGGAGCGCGCTTCCATCGCCGTCAACCGCTTCGACCTGATGGGTTTTCGTGCAGTGCCTTGGTGTATGAGCAGCATACCTCTCAACGCAAACGGCCGGCTATTCGCCGGCCGTCAGGGCTAATTATTGTGTTCGAAGCGGATCAGACTGCAGCCGTGATCCACTGCTGCAGCTTCTGCTTCGGTGCGGCGCCGACCTGGCGCGAGGCCATCTCGCCGCCCTTGAAGATCATCAGGGTCGGGATCGACATCACGCCGTATTTCGAGGCCGTCTTCGGGCTCTCGTCGACGTTCAGCTTCACGATCTTGACCTTGTCGCCCATCGTGCCCGAAATCTCGTCCAGCGCCGGCGCGATCATGCGGCATGGGCCGCACCATTCAGCCCAGAAATCGACCACGACCGGGCCGGTCGCCTTGAGCACTTCGGCTTCGAAATTGGCGTCGGAAACCTTGGCAACGGACATGGGATACCTCGTTCGGTTGAGAGAAAGGCGCGGAGTTGCGAAGAATCGCGCCGGGGATCATGAGGCAAACCTATGAACGCGATCTTGCCGGGTCAAGCTTGGTGATCCCCCTGGATAATGGTGGCCAGTTGCGCGTCCAGCGCGGGAGCAGAAATCTCCATCAATTCAGGCGTTTCGGTCCAAAGCAGCGCTGCCCGGACGTCCAATTGGGGATAAAGCTTGCTCAGGACCGCGCGGTAGAGCGCGAGCTGCCGGACATAGGCCACCGGCGCCTGCGCCGCTGTAGTCGGCGGCGCGTGGTTGGTCTTGAAATCAACGATGAGAACCTCTGATGGTGTGACCACCAGGCGGTCGATTTGGCCGGAAACCAGGGCTTGCGGCCGTCCTGGATGCTTGAGCCTTCCCGCGATTGCGACCTCGGCGCGGCTGCCGGGCGCAAATACCGGCCCAAAACGAGCGTCCGCAATCAGCGCCAGCACCTGACCTGCGAGTTGCCTGCGGTCGTCATCGCTCCAGCCGCCGGCATTGCGGGTGAGATAGTTTTCGGCGGCGTCGCGCCGGTGTTCGGCGGCAAGATCGGGCAGTGATTGCAACAGCCGGTGGACCAGCGTGCCGCGCTGCAAGGCCCGCGCGCGCGAGGCGAGCTGTTCTCCCGACCTGACGCCATGACCGTCGTCGGCGGCGGGATCGGAGGGGCGCAGCAGATTGGCCGCGGCTGATTCGGTCGGCGCCGGCGATCGCAACCAAGACGGCAACTCGGGCTGCGCGCTTGCGGCCGAAGCGGCCGTCGCGCTTGCGGGAGCGGCAATATCCTCAATCCGCGAATAGCGTTTTATCGGACCGTCCGGCGTCTCGATGGTCTCTTGGTGTAAGCCGGAATTGGCGAGCCCCCCGCCGATCAAATCGTACCAGCAGGCCTTGCGCACATTGTTCATATTGCCGGGCATGCAACCGCCGACGATCAGGCGATCGGCGGCGCGCGTCATCGCCACATAAAGCAGGCGGCGATATTCGTCCTCGATGTCGGCCAGCATCGCTATGCGCGCATCCGCGACCACCGCCGGATCATCGGCCTTCCTGCCGGCCCAGACCACCACCTCGGCGCCGTCGCCCTGCGGCAGATGGATGAGCTTCAACCGCTGCAGATCGGTCGGCGATGAAGTCGTGTCGACCAGGAACACCACGGATGCCTCCAATCCTTTGGCGCCGTGCACGGTCATGACGCGGACCTCGTCGCGCGAGATCTCCATGTCGCGCTTCACTTCGGTGTCGGCGGCGCGCAGCCACGCCATGAAGCCTTGCAGCGAGGCGGGCGCCTTGCGTTCATAGTTCAGCGCGAGCTCGAGGAACTCATCGAGCGCATCATTGGCCTCGTGGCCGAGCCGGCGCAGAATACGGGCGCGGCCGCCGTCGCCGCCGAGCAGCCAGGCGTAGAACGCAAATGGCGTTTCGTTGACAAAACGCCGCTCGCATTGCTCAAGGAGCGCTAGCGCAGCCTTGATCCGCATCTCGGTTGCCGCATGCTGGCTCAGCGCTTGCCGCAGCGATCCCTTGCGCTGCCATGCGAGCTTGAAGAGATCATCCTCGGTGAGGCCGAACAACGGGCTCTTCAGCGCCACCGCCAGCGCCAGGTCGTCCTGTGGCAGCAGCAGCGCGTCGGCGAGATTGATCAGGTCGATGATGGCGATGTGCTCGGTCAGTTTCAAGCGGTCGGCGCCGGCGACAGGGATGTTGGCGTGCTTGAGCGCCTGGATCACCGCATCAAAGGCATTGCCGCGCCGCCGCACCAGCACCAGCATGTCGCCATAGCGCAACGGCCGCCGATTGCCGGTATGGCCGGTCATCGCGCCGCTTGCGACCAGCCGCTTGATCTCGGCCTGGATGCGCCTGGCGAGCTTTACTTCCGGACTTGTCACCGACACGCCGTCGAACGGCGCGCGCCAGCCCTCGATGTCCTGCTTGTCGTCGGCTTCCGATAATTCCCAGAGATCGATCAGGCTCGGCCCGGCGTCAGCCAGCGCATGATGCAGCGGATAGGTATCCTCGGCGTGGATACTGCGATAGATCGCCTGCTCGCGGAACACGTGATCGACGGATTGCAGGATCGCCGGCCCCGAGCGGAACGAACAGGTGAACGATACCGGATCGAATTTCAGTCCGGCATCCTCGAATTTCTTCTTCAGCGCCCGGCGGCGCAGGTCGAATTCGCGAGGTGCCGCGCCCTGGAACGAAAAGATCGACTGCTTCTCGTCGCCGACCGCAAAGATCGTACGCGTGACACCGTCGCGCGCGCCTTCACCGGAGGTGAATTCGGAGATGATGTGATCGACGATGTCCCATTGCCGGGGGCTCGTGTCCTGCGCTTCGTCGATCAGCACGTGATCGACACCGCGGTCGAGCTTGTAGTGCACCCAGCCGGAGGAAACGCGATCCAGCATCGCAAGCGTCTTGTCGATCAGATCGTCATAATCGAGCAGGCCGCGCTCCTGCTTCTCGCGGCGATAATTCACCGCCGCCGCGGTCGCGATATGCAATAGCGCCTCGGTGCGGTCGCGGATGGTCACTGCGCGGCGGCGCTCGATCAGCGGGCCGAGACGCAGAATCTCCGCTTCGAACAGGCGGCCGATCGCCGGATTGTTGTCGGTAAATTTCCTGGTCACCACCGATTTGCGCGGCGCTCGCTCGTCGGTGAGAAACACCCCGAGATACTCGTCGACCTGAGTAGCGCCGGTAGAGGCCCGCGCTGCGCGCAGGCGACCAGCCTGTTCCTGGTCGGATTTGGTGCCGGTGTCGAGCGCTGCGGCGATCTCGTCCCAACCGGATCGCCTGATATAGGGGCCGTCAACGATCGCGCGCTCGATGTCCTCGATGCGATCGCCGGCATTGACGCCAAGCGCTGCGGACATCTGTGCTGCGGCAGCCTCGGCGCTGCCGGCTCTATCGGTCCAGGCCACGAAGTGGTCGCGGCTCAGACAAGCCTCGCGCACGACATCCTTGAAGGTGACGTCGGCAGCGTTCGCCATCGCGGTATTGAGCGCGCGGCCGGTCACGCTCTGGGGATCGCGGGAGGCTTCCAGGAGCACGGCGAGATTGGCGCGCTCCATCATCTCGTTCTGGTCCCGCTCGTCGAGCACGGCAAAGCGCGCCGGCACGTTCGCCTCGAACGGAAACTGCTGCAACAGCCGCGTGCACAGCGCGTGAATGGTCTGCACCTTCAATCCGCCCGGCGTTTCCAGTGCACAGGCAAACAGTTTTCGCGCGCAAGCCCGAAGTCTCGGGTTCGAGTGCGCGATACCAGCCTCGCGGATCGCCGCATCGAGCTCTTGGTCATCGAGCGTGACCCAGTGGCCAAGCGTCGTGAACACCCGTTCCGCCATGTTGGCGGCGGCGGCCTTGGTGAAGGTGATGCAAAGGATTTTTTCCGGTGGCACGCCATCGAGCAGCAGTCGGATCACTCTTTGAACAAGAACGTGCGTCTTGCCCGAGCCGGCGTTCGCCGAGACAAACGACGACGAGGCGGGATCGGACGCGCGCGCTTGCGTGGCGCGGACGGCTTCGGGAATCGGTCGCGGCGCCTTCACCATTCCTCGATCCCCAAGCCGCCGGCCGCCGACCATTCCTTGATGCGGGCGAGATCGTCATAGGTGCCGTAGCGGTTGGTCCACATCGGCAGATTGAGCGAGGTGTAGGCCTGATCCTCGTTTTCGAATTTGCGAATCAGCGTCTCCAACTGCGCTCGTGCGTAAGCGGCAGCGGCATCAGGCGGCTGAGGCTGATCGCCCGGTCTGATCTTCAATTCAAGCGACTTCTGTTCGCCCGGCGGATTGTTGCCGCTAAGCCTGACATAGGCGAGTTCGCCGACGGAGGAGTCCGCGGCTATCCCGGCAAAGCCACCCTCGCGAAGAATCGCGGCCTCCAGCGTCAGCTGCGGCGACAGTCCCATTCTTACCTGTTTGCCGGTTGGCGGCTGCCCGGTCTTGTAATCGAGGATCGCAAAACTGCCGTCGCGGCGCCGCTCGATCCGATCGGCGCGCGCCGACAGGATGAAGCTGCGCTCATGATCGAGCGCAATCGCGATTTCACCCCTGATCTCGGCATTGATTGTCTGGATATCGCCGCGCCGCGCGATCTCCCATGCGGCGAACCATTGCGCGATGCGCAGAAACCGAGGCCACCACAGCGCGCGCGCCTCGGGACGTTCCATCAGCGGCAGGAAATATTTTTCGCCGATGCCGCCCAGAACGTGCGCCGGATCGTCGGGAAGGGTGTTCGCAAAGCTTTTCGTGAATTCACCAAGCGCATCGTGGATCGCCGAGCCGCGGTCGGCGGCCGATAGCGGCATGTCGACCGGATCGAGCGCATCGAGCCGCAGGATGTATCGCGCATAGATGGTATAGGGGTCGCGCAGCCAGTCCTCGATCGCGGTCACCGACATCTTCAGCGGCCGCGTCGCGCGCGGCGGTGTCGGTGCGGGCTGCGGGACCGGTTCGACCGTGGCGGGCCGGTCGAGCTGATGGGCGAAGCGGAGATATTTTTCGCCTGATAGCTTTGCGGCTTCCCAGCGCTCGGCGCCGGCAACCGCTTCCAACCGATGCAGGAAGCGCGAGGCGACCGCCGGCGCGCCACCGGCTTTTGCCGAATGGCTGAGGATGACATTCTCGGCGCCGAGCAATTGCGCGAAGTCGTGGGCGGAGAGGCCGATGCGCCGCTCCGGCAGATCGAGGCCGAGTTCGTGCCGCATCGGCCGGCTCAGCCATGGGTCGATCCGCGGCGTCGGCGGCCACACGCCTTCGATCAGCCCGCCGACGATAACGCGGTTGGCCTGCATCAGCCGGGATTCCAGCGGCCCATAGATGTGAAGCCGCGCGCCTGTTTTCTCGACCCGCCGCACTGCACGGTCGGCAAATGCGGTCTGGAACACTTCCGGATAGTCGTTGAGCGGAACCGCCATTCCGCTCAATTTTTGCTCGCCAAGCAGATCGTCAAAGGCGGAAGCAAGCGCCAGCCCCGCAGGCTCCTCGAACGCCAGCGCCATGCTGTGCTGGTTACGCGACAGCGCGATCAGGACTTCGCGATGACGGTGCGCCAGCTCGGCAAAATCATGCGGCTTTGAGGTACTGAGATTTTCGAGCGGCGCCAGAGCTTTCTGCAGCGCTGCAATCAACCGCGCGGCGCGATCAAGTTCTTCGTTTTTCAGCCGAACCCGTGGCTCGGCATTGTGCAGCGAGGATGCTTCGCCATTTCGAAGCTTCCCAAGCTCGCTGCGGAAGCGCGCAAAATCATCTGCGAGGCCCGAGCTTCCCGCCTGCGGGCGCGTGCCGCGGAAGAGCGCGAGCTCAAGCGTCTCGATCGCGTCGCGCCATTCACGATCCGCACCGCCGAGGCGGCAGAACGGATGCTTCAGCAGCGCCAGCAGCGTCGGCGGCTCCAGCCCCTTGGCCACCGCCTGCGCCGCGAGCCGCGCGAAGACGCCGGCCGGCGTTTCCATCAGCGCGTCGCCACCGGAATCGTCAAAATCAAGATCCCAGCGTGTCAGCGCCGCCATCACCCGCCGCGCCAGCGCACGGTCCGGCGTCACCAGCGCGGCGGATTTATCGAGATGCCGCGCCTCGCGCATTGCAATCGCAATCGCAAGCGCCTCCATCTCGGGATTGGGCGCCTCGATGACCGCGAGATCTTGCATGCCGTTCGAAATCCTCTCGGCGATGTCGGGCTGCTTCAGCCTGTCGTGCCATTGCGCGGTCGCGGTTGAAGGCCGCATCGCCTCGGATACCAGCACGTCGCGGCCGTATCTCGCCGGCGGCCAAAGGATCTCAACGTCGCTGCGTTTGATACCAAAGCGCTGCAACAGCGCATGCATGGCGAACTGGGGATGGTTCGATGTGGGCTCGGTGGTGAATTCACCCTTCGCGTCCCTGATGCCGCCGATGCCCTGCCAGGCCTCGTCGTCGAGATCGGTATCGAGCCCCGGCAGCACCACCGCGCCCTGGGGCAGCGCCGCCACCGCATGGAGGAACTTCGCGGTCGCCGGCATCGAGCCGGTCGAACCGGCGGCGATCACGGGCCCATCATGATGCGCAGTAAGACGCGCGGCTTCCGCTGAGATCAACAGGTCGCGCCGTGCTGCCGGTTCGATCTTGCCGATCTCGCGTAGATGATCGGGCCAGAGCTTTCGGGCGATCATCAAGAATTCGAGCGAGTGCTGCCAATATTGGTCGAGCTGATCCGGTACCAATCCGTCGAGCCCGTCCCAGTTGACGCCGCGCGTCACCATGTCATCCATCAGCCGCGCCAGATCACCGGCCAGCGCCAATGTCGATGCCGGCCCGCCGACCACCAGCGGCGCCGAGACCGGAGACTTGGCCCAAGCCGCGACGAGCCTGGCAAGCGTCAGCCGGCGGTCGAGTTCGCCGAGTTTCGGGGGAATGTCGAGCGGCGCAGCGCCAGCAAGCTGTTCGGCCTCGTCCGCAAACGCCAGTTCGTCTTCGTCGATGTCGCCGAGCGCGATGATGCGCGGCAGCACCACCGCATCGGTCCTCAATTCATCAAGGAAGACATCACGCGCCACGCGAAGCGCGCGCCGGGTCGGCAAATAGAGCGTTACCCGTGCGAGCTTGGCCGGCTCGCTCCGCGCCTCAAAGCCTTCGACCAGCCGGCCGTCGACCAGCGCAGCAACGACGCCGCGCAGGAACGGCACGGACAAGGGAACGCTGAAGACGCGCATGGGCTTTTCCTGATTCGCGGGTCAGGCGCCAATATAGAGGCTGTCATCATCCGCGAAAGCGGATGATCCGGTATTCCAGAGCAGGCGTGATGAAATCGAGAGGCCGCGGCGTACTGAACGCGCCGCTGGAGCCTGTCATCGGGCGGCGCTTGCGCCAACCCGTTGGCGGGGCAAGACGATCTCAAGCAACGCTTTCGAGAAACGCCTCTTCCGCCGCGTGGATCGCGTCGGGGGTTCCGACATGCATCCACACACCATCGAGCCGCAGGCCAAACAGCCGCTCGCGCTCGTTGGCGCGGTCGAACATCTTGGTCAGCGAAAATTCGCCCTTGGGCGCACCTGCGAACAGGGATGGCGACATGATCGCGGCGCCGGCATAGACGAACGGAACGACCAGATGTTCCCTGCGCTTGCGCAGCGCACCGTCCGGCAGCATGGCGTAGTCGCCGCGGCCGCCATAGCCGATACTGCTCGTCGTCGGCGCCATCAAAAGCAGGATGTCCATGCCGTCCGGATCGAACGTCTCTGCCAGCCGTGCCAGGTTGGAGCGCACGCCATCGATCCACATGGTGTCGGAATTGACGTGGAAGAACGGCGCCCCGCCGAGCAGCGGCAACGCCTTGACCACGCCACCACCGGTGCCGAGCACCTGGTCGCGTTCATCCGAGATGAGCACGCGCGGGCGCGTGCGCCCCTTGGTATGTTCAATGATCTGGTCGGGCAGGTAATGCACATTGACGACCGCCTCGGTGACGCCTGCGTTGGCGAGCTTGTCGAGCACGTGGTCGAGCAATGGCTGGCCGGCCACCCGCACCAGCGGCTTCGGTATGTTGTCGGTGAGGGGGCGCATACGCACGCCGAGGCCGGCGGCGAGGACCATGGCTTTGGTGGGGTGGACGGCCATTTGTTTCAGGAGATTCTCGAATTCGCTTTGTCGTTCATATCATGGCTACCCTGCCGGTGCAGCGACGCTAGAGCGGGATGACTTTTCTTCGAATCGTCGTCCTGCTCTATGCTTTTGTCTGAGCATGATCTTTTTCGGAAAACCGGTACCCACTTTTCCGGATCATGCTTTAGGCCATAGTCATCGCATATGACGGTTGTACGACGAAACGATGGATGGGAGCTCAGGCATCCGCTGAGGCACGCCGGGTCGCTTTCTTTTTCTTGTCACCCATTTTGAGGAAATTGACACCGATCTGGTCGCCGTTGACCCAGGCGAGTTCACAGCGGCGATACGCAAGCCCGGTCGACGACAGCAGCAGGAAGAATTCCTTCAGGTGCAGCCCTTCGACGGAGCCCTCGATGGAGAGCTTTGCGCCGGTCTCGGAGACGTCTTCCATGGTGCAGTCGCGGCGCCAGGTGCCGTCGATGCCCATCATATGCGCGGATATCCCGCGTTCGAATGTGACGCGCTCGCCCTTGCGCCGCTCTGCCGCCATCGTTGCATTCCCGCTTCCAGGATGGCCCGTCCAGCCGTTTGGGGCCTCGCGCAGATTAAGGGGCGCTGGGCTAACAACCGGTAAATTGCGGAACCGGTGGCGGGACGTTGGCGGCATACCACTCCCGAACCGGCGACAGCGCGGGATGGGCCAGTGACCGAGTAAGATAGGTCCAGATCCGGGGCTGGTGGCGTAGATATTGCGGTTTTCCGTCGCGCCGGTTGAGCCGCGCGAAGGTGCCGAGCAGCCGCGTGTTCCGTTGAGCCGACATGATCGCGTAGTGCTCGGCGAAGGCGGCGGGATCGAATTTCCGGTCGGATGTGCGCCGCGCCTTGATGTAGCGCGTGAGCAGCGCGAGCTCGAGCGCTTCGGGCACGTCGGTCCGCGCATCCTGCAGTAGCGACACCAGATCGTAGGCGGCGGGACCGCGCACGGCGTCCTGGAAATCGATGATACCGACGCGCAGGATGCCGGCACGTTCGCCGAGCCAGATCAGATTGGGGGAATGATAATCTCGCAGCACCCAGGTTTTGGGCGCCGCCGCGGGCTTTTCCAGTAGCGCCCGCCAGATCGCCGTGAATTCGAAGCGCATCTCGTCGCTCACTTGGGCACCGCGATCGGGCAGATACCATTCGAGCATTAATCCGATCTCGACGAGCAGCGCCTCGGTATCGAAATCGGGTATGGGGTAGTTGAGTTGCGGCGTCAGCGGCAAGGTCTCGGGCAGCGTCGCGTGATGCAGCACGGCTAGCAAATCGGTCGCGACTTCGTAACGCTCAAGGATGGGCCGCGGCGGATCGCCTTCGATAAACCCGGCGCTGCCGAAATCCTCCGTGATCAGGAATCCGGAATCAAGGTCGGCGTAGCGGATCGCCGGCGCCGAGAAGCCACGTTGGCGCAGACCGTTGGCAATCGCAACGAACGGCTTGACGTCCTCGGCGAGATGCACGGCGGCGCTATATGACTTGCCGTCATACAAGGCAGGCCCATCGGGCCGGCGCGGAAAGTTCATCAGGATGACGACGCCGTCGTCGCGGATCAGCCGCGCATAGGAGCGTATCGACGCATCGCCTGGCATGCGCTGGCGTTTGGCCTCGGAAAAACCGGCCGCGTCCAGGAACTCCCGCAGCGCTTTCAGGCGTGCGACTTGCGCGGCGGCCTTGCCATGACCCGTGATCTCGGCCGATCGCGCGGTCGATCCGAGCGCCGGGCGATGATTGAACGCGATATCGATGCGGTCCGGCGGCAACGCGCCGCCGGCGCGTTCGGGCCATTCGACCAGCGCGATCGCGCCTTCCGGCAATGGCGACAGGCCGATCTCTTCCAGTTCGCGCTCGTCGTTGACGCGGTAGAGGTCGGCGTGAACCAGGGTAACGGCCGGCAGGTCGTAGCTTTGCGCGAGCGTGAAGGTCGGGCTTGGAACTTCCAGCGTTTCGTCATCGGCGAGATAGCGGATCATGGCGCGGGCAGCGGCGGTTTTGCCGGCGCCAAGATCGCCCGAGAGCGTGACGACGTCGCCCGGGCCGATCAACAGCGCGAGGTCGGCCATCAGATGCGCGGTCGCTGTCTCATTTGCGAGCGCCGCCAGGAATGTCGTGGGAGAGCTCATTCCGCGGCGTTGCGCTGCACAGCCTGGTCGGTCGGGAAGTCGCATGTCACGGTCGTACCCTTGCCGACGAGCGAATCGACACGCACCTTGCCGCCGTGCAGTTCGACAAAGGAGCGCACAAGTGACAGGCCGAGACCGGCGCCGCGGTGCCGGGAGCCGTGGGAATGGCTCTCGAACCAGTCGAATACCTTATCCTTGACGTCGGGCGCAATGCCTGGACCGGAATCGGTCACCGTAAAGATGATCGCGTGATCGGTCCGTTTGGCGCTGATGCCGACGGCTGCATCCTGCGGCGAGAAGCCGACGGCGTTGGCGAGCAGATTATACAGCACCTGCACGACGCGGCGTTCGTCACCGACAAAACTTCCGATGCGGGGATCGACGTCGACCTTGAGGCGGATGCGGTCGGTGGCAAGGCGATCCTGAATGCCTTCGGCGGCGGCTTCGATGGCCTTGCCGATATCGACCGGGCCGAGCTCGAGCTTCATGGCGCCGGCATCGATGGTGGCGAGGTCGAGAATGTTGTTGGTGAGCGCAAGCAGCGCGTTGGTCGATTTGGTGACGTAGTCCAGGTATTCGGCCTGTTTCGCGGTCAGCGGGCCGGTCGAGGGATCGCTCAGGAAATGCGCGAAGCCGATGATGGTAGTCAGTGGTGCGCGCAGCTCATAGGAGACGTGGTGGACGAAATCCACCTTCATCTGGTCGGCCGCCTCCAGCGCCTCGTTGCTTTCGCGGAGCGCCCGCTCGACATTTTCGGTATCGGTGATGTCCTGGAATGTCAGCATGGTGGCGCCGTCAGGCAACGGCCGGGTCATGCAGTCCAGCACGCTGCCGTCCTTGCGCTCCAGCTTCAGCGGCACGTCGACCCGGTTCTCGATCGCGGTGATGGCTTCGCGGATCGTCCGCCAGCTGCTCACGTCATCGAACAACGGCCGGCACCAATTTTCAACCGTGTCGATATGCGGCTGTTCGCGCAGCGCGTCGGGCGATAGCTTCCACATTTTCGCGAAGGCCGGATTGAACAATTGCGCCCGGCCGTTGCTGCCAAACACCGCGACGCCTTCGGCAAGGCTGTCGAGCGTTTCGCGCTGGACCCGGATCAGGCCGTCAAACCGACGCGCCAGATCGAGGCTTTCGGTGACATCGTCGAACAGATAGGTGACG